>NZ_QEQK01000007.1:0-75000 GCF_003151135.1 Abyssibacter profundi | reverse complement strand
AATGCTCCTCATCGTTGCTTTGTCCGCCATGAGCAATGCGCGCCCCTTTATCGACAGCTTCTGTCATCAGGCCTTGAATCCGGCCGTGATGCCGACCGTTCACGATGCGGCAGTAATCTGCGCTTTGTTCCGGGTTGTCCCCATAAAACTTACGAATTTGGGCACTGGCTGCTTCTACAAAGGCCTCTTTTACAGATTCATGCACAAAGAGGTAATCCGGAGCGATGCAGGTTTGACCGTTGTTGGCGAACTTGCCCCAGGTGATGCTTTCAGCGGCCCGCTTGACGTTAGCTGTCTCATCGACAATCACGGGGCTCTTGCCGCCGAGCTCCAGCGTGACTGAAGTAAGATGCTCGGCCGCTGCCTTCATGACGATCTTGCCGACGGTTGGGCTGCCGGTGAAGAAGATGTGGTCAAATGGCAACGAAAGCAGTGCCTGTGATGCGCGCACATCACCTTCAATCACGGCCACTTCGCTTGGATCAAAGGCTGATTCGATTAATTCTTTCATGAGCGCCGACATATGTGGCGTCATTTCAGAAGGTTTGATGATGGCCGGGCAGCCGGCACCCAGTGCGCTCACCAAGGGCATGAAGCTTAGATTGAGCGGGTAATTCCACGGTGAGATGATCAAGCTAACGCCGCGTGGCTCGTATTGGATCCACGCCTTGGTTCCAAACGTCGTGGACGTGGGCATCACCCGTTTAGGTTTCATCCACTTCTTAAGTTTCTTGATGTTCTTACGCGCTTCAGCAAGTACCGGCATGATTTCCGAAATATCGACTTCGGATTCCGGCTTGCGGAAATCGGCATGCGCCGCGGCATAGATTCGGTCGGTGTTGTCCTGAACCAGCGCGACCAGCTTTTTAATGCGCTCGATGCGTTCAGCAGGGGTGGATCGACGCCATTGCAAAGCCGTGGCCTGTTGAGACCGGAAAATGGTATCGATGGCTGCGACATCGGGTGCGGTGTCGCTAGCAGCTAGCTGTTCAGCAGGAGTGCTCATGGTTTACCTCTGGTCGAGCGTCTCTCAAATCGGGACTCTGAACCATACACCCGGTTCGGGTGCGGGTAAATGAACGATCGTCCAATTACTGCTGAGTGCGATGTTGCTCCCACTCGTCAATAGCTTGAACGACGTTGCCAGCGACGGCGCCAATGAGCGCTTCAGCGCTGACTTCATCGCTGGCGGTCATTGCACGCCAAGCTGCGTTGAGCATCGGCTCCTCATCCGGAATGACCGTCTGTTCTCGTAGCATGGCGTAGGCCCGGTGCACGGCGTCCATGCATTCCGCGACGACTTCGGGGGCAAACTCTGCTTCCTTCATCACCATCGCGAGCGCGGCGTCGGGAATCTTCTCGAGGGCATGAGCTGCCGAGGCCTCGCCCAGGTTGCCCCATTCGTCGGAATAGGTCGCAAGCAGGCGGCTGATGACGTGATAGAGCGCGAGCATGCAGGCCAAGTCCGTCGCGAGCCAAGGTTCGTTTCGAGACGCGGCCAAGCTGGCGCAGACCTTGAGTGAAGGAGCGACAAGATACCGGTACTCCAGACTATTGACCCAGTCTGGATCTACTTCTGCCATAAGTGCATTCCGTACTTCTGGTAACCGCGGACGTTATTCAGTCGGGTGTCTTCGCCGCTCTCCACCTCCAGCACTTGGCCGACGAGCTGCGCGTTCAAATAAGGAGCAAGCGCAGCGCCGCCCCCTCCCGTGACGACAATGGAATCGATATCCCAATCATCGGCCCAGAGTTGATTCACTTCTGTGGCGATGCTTGTCGCAAGCCGTTGCATGGCATGCGCCGTGATCTTCTCTAGGTCAAACGTCCGGCCCCGAATTTTGATGCTGCCCTCGCCCACGGCATCGTACAGCCGGTAAAGCTCGACATTGACGCCGCTTTTCTCGTGCAGTGCGGCAGCAATAGATTTAAATGCCTTTGATATGCCGGCATCGGTCGACTGGCTACCGCGTTCGGAATAGCGCGTCTTGTCCGAGATGGTGTAATCGGCTGTCTTAAAGCCCACGTCGATAATGCCGATCTTTTCTGTTGCGAGACGGCGGTCGGACGCCCGGCCAAAATCGTTTAACAGCAAATGGAACATCGTTCCGAACGGCTGGGGGATGACCCGGACACGTTCAATATTCAGAGTGCGGTCAACTCGCTGGCCCTGCTGATCGATCATCGTGAAGCTGTGACGTTGTTGCAGCTTATCGATGAGCTCATTCTTGTGCCGCCTGTAGTAGCTAATTGGCAGCCCGGTGACGAGTCGTATGGGGGAACCATCATCCACGACATCGGACAAGGCGGTCAGGGTTAGCGTTCGCAGGAAGCCGGCAATCAACTTGTCCTGGTCTAGCGTAAAACTGCGACCACGACTCTGTGCTTCTGCGAGCTCGCCGACAAACCAGGCACCGTCCTCTGTCTCGATATGACGGTGGGGCACCCGTTGTCCGGATGCGTCTAGCAAACTCTCGCGAAACTGAATATCCGCCGGGTCTCCAAGCACGGACTTGAAGATCTCGACCTGTTTTCCGTCGGTCACTTTGGTGAAGCCAAAACCAATATCGACGCCAATCACTTTCATAGAGCTTGCGGCGGGCTGCGTCTGCTTGCTGGTATCACTCTGCATTGAGGCTCCGATAACCCGAAGGCATGCGGTAGGTTGCGGCGTGGGGGGTGCGTTGAACCACCGATAACACTTCGCGCCGATTCAACAGCGCACCTGTCGTGGCATCCGTAACGGTGATGATGAGCGGAATGCCGGGTAGCGCATTGACGCGAGCGTCGGCCCCCGCGCCAACGGCATGCATCATTCGTTTGTACTGTTCTATCAGCAGCGGGGGAAGATGTTCGCTGGAGGCGACTTCAATATGAAGCTGGCGTTTGCGCAGGACATAGTGCTCCACCGGCCACTGCCTGAACCGGCTGGACTGTTCGGGAACGAAGTCTGCAGTTGCAGGAGCCATCGGGCGTGGAAGCTGCCGGCTATCGACGGTCTTCGTCTCATGATCGTAAACACGCAACTGGCCGGAATGTGCATCTGCGATCAGCGTCATGCGGCCATCGTCATAGCGTAATCGGTTCTCACCCACCCAGGTATAAGCCGGCCGCACTTGCCCTTGGCTGTTGGTGACCCGCTGCATGAGCAGCCAATCGGCGTGCGCCAGACCGGCAAATGTCAGTCCGACGATGACCGCTAGGGCTTGGCGAATTCGCCGTTGGGGTTGATGGTGCATGGCCGCAAGTGTAGTCGGTACTGGGGCCATGGGTCATGTGGTCTGCGCGAACAACCTTGAGTCATCGCATGTTTGGTGTGAAATTGCGCGGCGACTGAGGGGACTGGCGATATGCTAGAGCATTCCGGTCGCAAGTCGGGCTGCCTCCGACATCATGTTCTGACTCCAGGGCGGGTCAAACACCAGCTCCACGTGTGCGGTCTCAACGGTCGGGACTTTAAGCACCTTGGTGCGAACATCATTGACGAGAATGTCGCCCATGCCACAGCCGGGCGCGGTGAGGGTCATATCCACGGTCACCTCGCGGCCCTGCTCGCCATGCTCGATCTGGCAGCGATAAATCAGCCCGAGATCAACGATATTGACCGGAATCTCCGGGTCGTAGCAGGTTTTCATCTGTTCCCAGATCAGCTGCTCAACGTCCTCATCGCTGGCATTGTCCGGCAACGTCAGCTCACCTTCGGGCTGCTTGCCCAGCGCGTCCGCATCTTTGCCGTCAATACGAAACAGATGCCCCTCGACATAGATGGTGTAGCTGCCACCCAGTGCCTGGGTGATCACGGCATCGGTGTCTTCGGGTAGCTCCACCTTGTCGCCTGCGGGTATCAAAATGCCAATGACATCGCGGCGGAGGGTGACGGGTTCGCTGGTCGTGCCGTGCATGGGTATAAACCGGAGTGAATCAGAAGCGGGCCGAACAAGGCCAGGTAGTATCGCTGTTTGCGAGCGGTGCTGTCAGGAACCCACCGACCGCAACAGAGTCACAGGGGGCTCTTGCACTTAACAGGGATGGTTGGGATGAAGACAAGACTTCTCAAGGGGGTCGGGCTGAGTCTGCTACTGGCGGGATGCCAGGTTCAGGCGCCGGCTGATCAGCAGGATACGATCCAGGTCAGCGGTGAGTCGACGATCGAAGCGGTGCCTGACCAAGCGGAACTACGATTTGCAGTTGAGCACCAGTCCACAACTGTGGAGTCCGCACAGGATCAAGTCGACACGGTCGTAGGGCGCCTGCTGCAGCTCGCCGAGGGCCTTGAGATTGAGCGCGCGGCGATCCAGACCACAGGGCTGAACATCCGGCCGGACTACCAATGGCTGGCTGAACCGAGGCGCCGCAGCCTGAATGGGTATGTGGTGACGCGGCACATTACGATTCAGCTGAACGATTTGAGCCAGCTTGGCACGTTGATGTCAGGTGCCGTTAAGGCCGGGGTTAATCAGGTGGAGCCGCCTCAATTCGATGTGGGCAATCGTGCAGCGCTTCAGCAGCGCGCGTTGACCAATGCGGTACAGGCGGCGCGTTCGCGCGCCGAGGCGATGGCGCAGGCGGTTGATCAGTCGGTCGGGGCTGCGATCTCGCTTCGCGCCGTCGACCTGGGTCACTCACCCCCACAGCCCATGATGATGCGCGCTGCCGCGGAGTCATCTGGCGCCGCTTCAACCTATGAGGTCGGGCGGCTGACCGTCGCGGCGCGCGTGGATGCGACGTTTCGGCTCGAGTAATCGTTACGGTTGCGACGGGCTTAAACATCGGTGAGCCACCCGCGTCCATGTCATAATGCGGTGCTTTCTTCAAAGGCTATTCAGCGAGTTCCGTCGCCTGTTCTAGTGGCCGGAATGGCTCATCGCAGGCAGATCGGGTGAACAGGATGAACCACCTGTCTTGGCTGTTCAGATATGCCGGGCTCGCTGCAAACCCTTGTAACTGGTGAGAGCAATCTGGTGAGTGAAACCCCGCTAGTAGGCGTGATCATGGGATCCCGGTCGGACTGGGACACCATGCAGCATGCGGTGCAGAAGCTTGAGGAGTTGGGCGTGCCGCATGAGGTTCGCGTGGTATCGGCCCATCGGACCCCTGATCTGCTATTCGACTATGCCCAATCGGCCCAGGCACGTGGCCTGCTGGCGATTATCGCGGGCGCAGGGGGCGCGGCTCATCTGCCCGGAATGGTGGCCGCCAAAACGGTCGTGCCGGTGCTGGGTGTGCCCGTTCAATCACGCGCCTTGAATGGACTGGATTCCTTGCTCTCGATAGTTCAAATGCCCGGCGGTGTGCCCGTGGCCACTCTGGCGATTGGTAAGGCGGGTGCGACAAACGCCGGGTTGCTTGCAGCCTCCATTGTCGGGGCACACCGGCCCGACGTGCTGTCGGCGCTGGAGGCATTTCGTCGTTCGCAGACGGAGCGCGTACTGGCCGATGCTGATCCCAGGGAGCCGGCATGAAGCTCGGGATTTTTGGCGGCGGCCAACTTGGCCGCATGCTGGCGCAGGCTGCCTTGCCTCTCGATGTGGAGTGTCAGGTCCTCGACCCGACGGAGGCCCCCTGTGCGGCCGCCGCGGCCCGTCACATCCATGGCGATTATGCGGATCAACATGCCCTGGATGCCCTGACCGATGGCGTCGATGCCGTCACCTACGAGTTCGAGAACGTCCCGGTCGACGCGGTGAAGTATGTAGCCGCTCGCCTGCCAGCCTCGCCAGGCGCGACATCTCTGGCCTGCGCCCAGGATCGGGCGCACGAGAAGCAGCTATTCGAAGACCTCGGCATCGACCTCGCCCCTTGGGCCGAGGTCGACGACTTCGCCGGTTTGCGTGAAGCCGTTGCCCGGATCGGTCTGCCTGCCGTGCTTAAAACACGCCGTTTCGGCTACGACGGCAAAGGGCAGGTTGTCATACGCGGGGCGGATGAGCTGGAAGCCGCCTGGCAAACGGTTGGCGCCCAGCCCTGCGTGTTGGAAACCTTTGTACCGTTCGAGCGGGAAGTCTCCATGATCGCAGTGCGTAGCCTCAGCGGAGAGACCCGTTGTTATGCGCTGACCGAAAATGTGCATCGCGACGGCATTTTGAGGCAATCGGCGCCGCTGGACGGGGATGCGCTGCAGGCCGATGCCGAAGCGGCTCTAGCCAAGGTCATGAAGGCGCTGGATCATGTGGGCGTCATGGCCTTCGAGTTCTTTGTGGCCGAGGGCCGGCTGCTGGCCAATGAGATCGCGCCACGCGTCCACAATTCCGGACATTGGACCATTGACGGTGCGGTGTGTAGCCAGTTCGAAAATCACGTACGGGCCGTGCTGGGCCTGCCGTTGGGCGATACGGCGACGCGCGGGCCGTGCGTCATGCTCAATGCCATTGGTGAGATGCCGACCACCGCGGAGTTGGCTGCAGTCGCTGGTTGCCGAATTCACGCCTACGGCAAAGCTCCTCGACCAGGCCGCAAGATTGGGCATGTCACGCTCATTGCCGACTCAAGCTCTGCCCTGAGTGACCGATTACCAGCCCTGCAAGCCATGATGGGTGTGTAACCGCCGCTCAACGAAATCGATAGCGGCAGAGAGGGCCGGATGCCAGTGGATGCACAGTCGCTAGATGCACCGACCTTAGACGACGGCCTGACCCGACGCGTCGTCATCGCGGCTTCGGCCGGCTTGTCGCTGATCTCCGGCATGCTGCTGTATACCATCAGCCAGCTACCGCATCAGGGTGCGGCGGAGTATGCGACGGCGGCCGTGAGCGGGCTGGCTTGCTTACTTCCCGGCGTGCTCGCCTACTGGCGCCCGCAATGGACCACCGCCTGCGGAACCGCGTTGGCGATCGCGGTGGCGGTCGGCGTCGGCGTTCGCATCGCTCGGGTCATGCATGGCCCGATTTTCGATGACCCCAGCATTGGCGTGTTCATGCCGGTGTTCGGGTTCGTCCCTCTGGTGTTCATGCTCATCGCACTCCTGGCCTCTGGCCGTGTATCACGCGTTGTTAATTGGGGCCTTTGGCTGGGCATTCTGCTGGTGTGCATGCCGCAGTTGTTGCCGTTGCTCGGTACGGCCGGGGCGGCGCGCTCGGGGGCATTGCAACTGAGCTATTTTCTCGTGATCGGGTTACCGGTCGCTCTGGCGTTGCTGGAATTGCTTCAGCGCCTGCGAGTGAATCTGCACCGTGAGCAATCACTCGCGCGTGCGCTGCGGACTGCCCAGGCGCAGTTGGATCTGGCCGTGCGTGGAGCCGGGGTTGGCCTCTGGCAATGTCAGGCGCGAGCGGACGGATCGATGTGGTGGTCCGATCGCATGTATAGCCTGCTGGGGCAGGCGCCGCAGGATGGCTCGGCACACATGGACGCGCTGCGAGCCCTGTGTCACCCCGCGGATGTCGATGCCTTGGAGCTGTTGGAGGCGCGGGTGAATGAGGCGTCATTCGACCAGCAGCTACGGCTGCGTATGCCGGATCGGGCGTATCGCTGGTTCGCGCTCAAGGGCCAGGCCGTAGGCAGCGAGGACGGCGGTTTGCGGCTGGCGGGTGCGTTGCTTGATATCGACGATCAAAAACGTGCCGAGCAGGCATTACACGATGCGCGGGCATTGCTGGATGCGATCGTCCAGCACGCACCCGCGGTGATCTATGCCAAAGATCGAGAATCGCGCTATCTGATGGTCAACCCGGCTTGGTGCCAGTTGCTGGGGGTCGATGATCCTGCTCTGGCACTTGGCCGCACCGATTCCGCATTCCTCGATCCAGACACGCGCGCGCGGGTCCGAGAGCAGGAACGGCGGGTGATGGACAGCGGTGAAGTGGTCAGCCATCACGACACCGTATCGCTCGAGGGCGTTGCGCGGAGCTTTCTGAGCATCCGGTTTCCGCTGCGAGGGATGGATGGGAACGTCTCCGGGGTGGTCGGGATTGCGCTGGATGTCAGCGAGATGCGAGAGGCGCATGACCGGCTGGAGGCTTTAAACAAAGAGCTGGAACAGTTCATCTATATCGTCTCGCACGACCTCAATAGCCCGTTGCGCGCGATCCGCGGATTTGGTGATTTGATGCAGTCCCGTTTCGGCCAGGAACTGCCTGACGGCAGCGCCATGTACCTGGAGCAAATGCTCAAGGGGGCCGATACCATGCGGGACATGCTGGGTGCGATGCTGGAATTGTCCCGTGCGACGCGAAATCCTGAGGGCGCGCGATGGATCGGACTCGACGAGTTGCTTTTATCCGCCCTGTCCCGGCTGGAAGAGACGTTGGACGGCCTGCCCGTCGTCGTCTGTGCCGGCACCATGCCCCTCGTCCACGGCGAGTCCGCGCAGCTGGTCGACATGTTGACGCGGCTACTGCACAACGCGGTGAAGTACCGCGACCCTGAGCGACCACTCCGCGTGCAGGTGGAAGCCAAGGAAACCCCCGGCGGCCGGATCTGCATTCATGTCCGCGACAATGGCATCGGCTTTCGTGGCGACCAGGCTGAACGCGTCTTCCGTGTTTATCAGAAATTGCATCCGGACAGTCGCTACGCAGGTATGGGCATGGGCTTGGCCATCGTGGAGAAGATCGTCCGGGCCCATGAAGGTCGCGTGTCTGCCGAGAGTACACCGGGCCAGGGCAGCTGTTTTACCGTTGAACTGCCACTGCCGGCAGAGTCCGGCTAGCCAACGGTATACACTGCGCGCCAGTTTGCGATTTGCGACGGCCTGCGCGCCATGATCACGATTAAGGACATCCAAGCCGCTGCCGAGGTCTTGGCCGGACAAGTCAACCGCACGGCCTGCCTGCGATCTCGGGTGCTGTCCAAGATGACTGGCGCCGACGTCTATCTGAAGTTCGAAAACTTCCAGTTCACGGCGTCGTTCAAGGAACGTGGGGCGCTGAACAAATTGGCATCACTGACCGACGCCGAACGACAGGCCGGCGTCGTGGCGATGTCGGCCGGCAACCATGCACAGGCGGTGGCGTATCACGCGGGTCGATTGGGTATCGACAGTACGATCGTCATGCCCACCAACACGCCGTTCACCAAGATCCGCAACACGCGGGACCTGGGTGCCACCGTCGTGTTGCATGGCGAAAATCTCGTCGAAGCCCAGGCGCGGATGGAGGCGCTGGTCGAAGAAGGGCGGACCTTGGTCCATCCCTTCGACGACCCGCTGGTCATGGCCGGTCAGGGAACGTTGGCCCTGGAGATGCTGGAGGACCAGCCGCAGCTCGACACCCTGATCGTGCCGATTGGCGGTGGCGGGCTCATGAGTGGCTGTGCGGTTGCAGCCAAGTCCGTGAATCCCGATATCCGGTTGGTCGGCGTGGAGTCCGAGGGGTACTGCTCCGCCTGGGCGGCCATCTCGGGTCAGCCGGAGCTGCCCAGGGGCGGGCAGACCATCGCCGAAGGTATCGCGGTTAAGAATGTGGGCCGTCAGACGCTCGAAGTGATTCGGGAATGGGTGGATGAGTTCGCCCAGGTGCCGGAGACGGCGATCGAGCGTGCCGTGGGGCTGATCGTCAATGTCGAAAAGGTCATCGTCGAGGGTGCCGGCGCGGCCGGTCTGGCGGCCTTGCTGACGGAGCCGGAGCGCTATCGTGGGCGCAAGGTCGGCTTGGTGTTGTGTGGTGCCAACATCGATACGCGACTACTGGCCTCCGTGCTGACGCGCCAGCTGGTCTTGGAATCAAGGCTGGTTCACCTTCAAGTTGCAATCCAGGACAGTCCGGGCTTCTTGGGGCGCGTCGCCGCAGCCATCGGGCAGGCCGGTGGCAATATCGTGCAGGTGCATCACCAACGGCTACAGGTGATTCACCATCCAAAGGATGCTGTGCTCGATGCTCTGGTCGAGGCTCAGGATGAGGCTCACGCCCAGCGTATTATCGATGCATTGGAGCAGGCCGGGTTCGTGGTCACCCGGGGCGTCAGCGGGATCGAGTAGGCCCGCCAACCGCTGAGGCGGTTGGCGGGCGTCGAATCACCAGCTGTACTGGTAGCCCATGATCAACCGCTGACGGCGTTCCAGCTGCGGACCGTTGAGATCTTGCCAAACCGTATAACCCGCTTCCAACGCGAGTCGGTGGGCCGGCGCGGCGCGCGGCTGCCAGTTGGCCCCGAATAGGGTTTCGGCACGCTCCCCGCCTTGACGCGCCGGGTCGGCTGTTTGAACCGGCGCGCGGATGGCCGGGTCCATCCCCGCAATATCGGCCTCGGTCTCCAGCTGGAGCCGGACAGACATCGACAGCGACGGTGCCAGGCGAGCGGCCAACCAGCTGGTCATCTGATGCACATCGCCACGTTGGTATCCGGCATCCGCGTCGCTCACGTATAGCGTGCCCTGATATTGCAGGCCCCAGCTCCATGTGGGCGCGTCCCGGACATAGGTGGCGCCCGGTCGGACCGCCCATGCGCCGCTACCGTTTTGCATAGGGTAGGGCAGGCGCAGCGTCGGGCGCATGCCATTGGGAGCGAGCACCTGGGCGGTTTCCTCGTCATCGCCTGTCGGTGCGACGATCGCGAACGAGGTATGCAGGCGTTCGACCGGGGTTTTAACGATCGAGGCCAGTGCCCCCAGCGAGACGTCACCGAGTCCTTCGCTGACGGTGGTGAACCGCCCCAGCTGGGTTGTGCCGCTGCCTCCGGCGTAGGTCAGATGATCCATATGTTTGCGCAGGTACGGCAGCATCGCCATGAGGGTGAGCCTGTCGCTGGGCGCCCACATGGCACCCAGCATGTGCATCTGCATCACCATGTTCTCCGGCACCACACGGAGCGTTGGAGGTTGGCCTGGTTGGCCGGCGAAACGGTTGGGCGTCTGGGTGGCGATCTCATCTGCACTCAGTGCGTCCGTCCCGTCCCGGTTTCCCGCCATGTTCATGACGGCAAACCGGTACGAGAGCATGAATTCGCCAGCGGCGTGTGTGTGCTCGGCCATCACGCCGATGGGGGCGTGGGCATCCGGGCGGGGCGAAGCGTCGGCGGTATCGTGCGTTGCGCCTTCATGGCCAATTGCCAGACATGGCAGCGCGAGACCCAGCACGGTGGCGTGCAGGGTGGAAATCAAACGGGGCATGGTTTTGTCCTGTCTAAAACGTGAGAGGCCAGGCCGATGGGCCCGGCGAAACAAACGGCTGGTTTCAGTCAGGTCCTGCGGGGTGGGCCACGGGCAATTGGCGCCGGTTGTTGGCGGGCCACTGGCCCGGTGGACGATGGCGCCACCGGGCGGGCGGCGCGCGTGAGTCCGGCGAGTGTGGCGGGCGCCGCGGCCGGGAGTGCCGTCAGACTCGTCGAGGTGCAAAGCGCACAGTGTAGGCCGGCGCTGGCTTCGTCAGTTGCCGGCGGTGTGCCGGCCAGCGCGCAGCGTGCCGCGGCGACACGTTGCAGGATGGAAGCGTCGGAGGCCGGTTGCGGGAGGACCGCGATGGCCGACTGCCAGACCCCCAACAGAACCCACGCCCAGACGTATTGGCGCCCCCATTGGCGCAGCCAGGGCAGCAGGGCATTGATCGGGGAACATGTGTTCACGGTGACGCGAGTCTAGCAGCGCCCGACGCGGCGTCTACGCTGCGGTGCAACATGCTACACTTTGGTGCATGGACCTCACGGCATTACTGCTGTCGCGTATCCAGTTCGGTCTCACGATCGGCTTCCATATCCTATTTCCCACGCTGACCATCGGGCTGGCGCTGTTGCTGCTGGCTCACGAGTCGCTATGGCTGGCGACCAAGCGTGAAATCTATCTCCGCTCTTGCCAGTTCTGGTCTCGAATCTTCGCGGTCAACTTCGGGATGGGGGTGGTGTCCGGCATTGTGCTGTCCTATGAGATCGGCACGAACTTCGCCGGTTTTTCGGAAGCAACCGGCAATGTGCTTGGGCCCCTGTTTTCGTATGAGGTCCTCACGGCGTTCTTCCTGGAGGCGGGGTTCCTCGGCATCATGCTCTTCGGCTGGACACGCGTGCCACCTTGGCTGCACTGGTTGTCGACCCTCATGGTGGCCGTGGGCACGTTGATCTCAGCCTTCTGGATTCTGGCCGCCAATTCCTGGATGCATACGCCCGCCGGTTTCGAGATCCGCGATGGCGTGTTTTATGTCACCGATTGGTGGGCGGTGGTCTTCAACCCATCGTTTCCTTACCGCTACGTCCACATGATTCTGGCCAGCCTGTTGACCACGGCATTTGTGGCTGCTGGCGTCGGTGCCTGGTATGTCCTGCGAGATCGCCATGCGGTATTCGGACGCATGACGCTGCGTCTGGCGGTGATCACCGCTGCCGTCCTGGCTCCGTTGCAAATTGTTGCCGGGGATTTCCACGGGCTCAACACCCTGGAACACCAACCGATCAAGGTCGCGGCCATGGAGGGACATTGGCAGACCGAAGCCGGCGTTCCCCTGTTGCTGTTTGCCTGGCCTGATGAGGCGGCTGAGACCAACCATTTCGAAATCGGCATTCCGCGCCTGGCCAGCGTCATTCTCACGCATGATCCCGACGGTGTTCTGGAGGGGCTGACGGCGGTCCCGGCAGAAGATCGGCCCCCTGTGGCACCGGTGTTTTTTGCCTTCAGGGTCATGGTGGGTATTGGCTTGCTGTTTCTGCTGCTGGCCTACACAGGGCTCTGGCTGCTGTGGCGTCGCCGCCTTTACAGCCAGCGGGGCTACCTGCGCATGCTGGTGGCCGCGAGCCCGCTGGGCTTTGTTGCGGTGATCGCGGGCTGGATCACCACCGAGATCGGCCGCCAACCATGGGTGGTTGCCGGATTGATGCGGACTGCGGACTCCGGGTCGCCCACGGTGCAGGCGTCCGAGGTGGCGACCAGCCTAGCCTTGTTTATCGGTGTGTACAGCCTGTTGCTGGTGGTGTTCATTGGCGTGGTTCTGATGCTGATCCGCAAGGGGCCTAGCCAGGAGCCGGAGCCGGCGCAGCAACCACGGTTCTCGACGGCATGATTGAGCAACTGCCGCTGCTGCTGGCCGGCGCCATCGCGTTTGGTGTCACGATGTACGTGCTGCTCGATGGCTTCGACCTGGGGGTCGGGATTCTGTTTCCGTTTGCCGATACCGAGGACGATCGCGACCGGATGATGAATTCGCTGGCCCCGATCTGGGACGGTAACGAAACCTGGCTGGTGCTCGGCGGCGCGGTGCTGTTCGGTGCCTTCCCAAAGGCGTTTGCGATACTGACCTCCGCTTTTTATCTGCCCATCATGCTGATGCTCATCGCGTTGGTGTTTCGTGGTGTGGCGTTTGAGTACCGTTTCAAGTTTGAGGATCGCCGGTGGTGGAATCTGGCGTTCTTCGCCGGCTCGCTGCTGGCGGCGTTTGCCCAGGGGGTGGTGCTGGGTGCCTACGTTCAAGGCGCCACGGGACCGGATCACCAGTTTCACTGGCTGGGGATGTTTCCTCTATTTACCGGGGTTGCGGTCGTCATTGCCTACGCCATGCTGGGCGCGGCATGGCTGGTCATGAAGACCGATGGCCCGTTGGCCATTTTGATGCGTCGACGGGCCCGCGGTTTGCTCGTGGCCAGTCTTGTCTGTGTGCTGCTGGTCAGCGTATGGACGCCGTTGCTGGAGCCGGAGATTGCCGCACGCTGGTTCAGCTTCCCGAATCTATTCGTGCTGGCGCCGATTCCGGTGGCCACAGCATTAACGGGCTGGTTGGTGTGGATCGGGCTTCGTGATGACAGCCATGATGCGCTGGCGTTCGTCGCCGCAGTGGGCCTGTTTCTGCTTACGCTATCAGGCTTGGCAATCAGCCTGTGGCCGTGGATCGTGCCACGGTCGCTGACGATCGGACAGGCGGCCTCGCCCCCGGAGTCACAGGTGTTCCTGGCTGTTGGTCTGGCCGCTATTCTGCCGTTCGTACTGGCGTATACGGCGCATAACTACTGGGTCTTTCGCGGCAAGGTGCCTACGGGTTCGGGTTACCACTAGGCCAGGAGCTGCTCGACCGGGGGCGGTCGCAGGCTTTCACGACCGCAGGCGAACAGCCCGTGGTAAACATGCAGAATCGCAGGACGCAGTTGGCGAATTTGCGCCAGCTGACGTGTTCTGGCGGCCTGGAGTACCAGCCGCGAGATGCCGTGCGTGCCGAGTTCAAACACCTCGAGCGGGAGGGTCGGCTGCGTGGGATCGCTGGCTCGGCGTAGCTCGTACAACCGGCGGTTAAGCCGGGCCAGATGGCGAAGCGCTTGCAGATGGGCAAGCCGGGCCACCGCGCCGGCATGCTCGATTTCCCCGAGCAGGGCGATGGTCGAATCCGGGCTGCGCTCGAAAAAATCCAGCATGCAATCGGTCACGGCTTCCACCCGCGTCGCCCAGGTGGCTGTGGCAGGCAAGGACTGCTGTGCCAAGCGCATCGCCTGAACCAGGGCAAAATGGGATAACTCGTAGGCGTGGACAAAGCAGCCTTCGAGGCTGGCGAATCGGCGACAGAAGTCGGTTTGCGTCACTCCGGCGACATCGGCAATCGCCTGCGGGGTGGCGTGGGGATAGCCGCGCCTTGCCACGATGCGAATCATCGCCAGCATGCAGCGCGTCTGCACGGGATCGTCGGTGGCCAGGTTTTCCAACAGAAAGGCCTCGTCGCCACCGTCGACCAGCGAATCCAGCTCTGTGAGCCGGGTCTGATTGGCTGTCATCGTCTCCCCCGTTCTTCGCTGCCCTGGCAACGGTAACCGTGCCCTTGCCGGGTGGCGCCTAGCCACAAGACTGCGCCCTGCCGTTCGTCCGGTGCAAGCGCCGCGCGTATACGCGATCGCAGGCAGTGTTAGAGTCGCGCCCCATCTATTTGCCTTCCCGCCCATGAATCGAGGTTTGCTCGCGGCGTTCGGTGCGTTTCTCTGCTGGGGCGTGTTTCCGATTTACTGGAAGGCCTTGGATCACGTGCCCGCACTGGAGATTGTCGCGCACCGTCTGGTCTGGTGCTGCCTGTGGGTGGTGCTGTTTCTATTCGTCACGCGTGGGGCACGCTGGTTGACCCGTCTGCTCCGTCGTCCACGGGTGCTGCGCAACCTGACGGTGTCCTCCGCGCTGATCGGCGCCAATTGGTTTCTGTATATCTGGGCTGTTAACGCCGGGCATATCGTGGAAACCAGTCTGGGGTATTTCATCAACCCGCTGGTCAACGTGATGTTCGGGGTGCTGCTGTTCTCCGAGCGGTTGAATCGTCGGCAATGGCTGGCCATCGGCGTGGCAGCTGCCGGCGTCGCCTACATGACACTGGCTCATGGTCGCCTGCCCTGGATCGCGCTGGTGCTCGCGGCCTCGTTCGGTCTTTACTCCGTGATGCGAAAGATCACGGACGTCGAGTCGATGCCGGGGTTGGCCTGGGAGTCCGCGGTCTATTTCCCCGTGGCCTGCGCGGGGTTGCTATGGCTGGCCTGGAGTGGCGATGGTGCCATGGGGCGGGTGGATTGGCAGACCGATGGGCTGCTGTTGCTGTCCGGCGTGCTGACGGCGGTGCCGTTAATCCTGTTTGCGATCGCGGCGCGACAGGTGCCGCTGTCGACCATCGGCGTCATGCAGTACCTGGCCCCGACATTGCAGTTGCTCTGTGGCACCCTGCTCTACGACGAGCCGTTCACGCCTGTTGAGGCGGTGGGTTTCGGGTGTATCTGGACAGCGCTGGCCATTTACACCGCGGACGGTCTGGGCGCCCATTGGCGGCGCCGAGCGCTGGCCCGGGCCCGGCCGGTGGATGCGCTGGCAGCCGAGCCCGCCGATGCACCGACTAGCGGTCGGTCTCTTCAGGGTCGCGACGTGTCCTGAAGCCATCGGGCAACGGGGTGACGTCGTCGTCAACTTCGTCCTGCGGCGCGAGCTCGAACACGGTCGGTGTGGTTCTCGGCACGGGAACGTAGGCTGCCATCTCCTCAAAGGGAACCGGTGGGCGGCGGCGCATTTCGGCCGCCGTGAACACCGCAAAGACGGCGTAAACTGCGGCTGCGTACAGAAATAGGGCCGATGCACCCGCCGCTTCCATGACCTGGGCGCCGACCAGCGGGCCAATCATCGCACCGACACCGTAAAGCAGGAGCAGGCCGCCGCTGGTTTCCACGTATTCACCCGGCTCGGCCCGGTCGTGGGCCAGTGCGGCGCTAATGGCGAAGACCGGCATGGACATCGCGCCGAACAACACACCAACCGACAGCAACAGCCAGAGGCTTAGGCTGCCGTACAGTGCCAGTGCGCCCGCACCGAGCATTGTGCCGATGGCAATGCCCGCGATGACGCGCCGTCGATCCACCAAATCAGATAACACCCCCAGCGGCCACTGCCCCAACGCACCGCCAAGAATCACCGTGCTCATAAAGGTGGCGATCACACCAATTTCGTAGCCCGCCTGCTGGACATACACCGGCCCAAGTGCCCAGAACGCGCCATTGGCCGCTCCACAACTGAGGGAGCCGGCCGCCGCGACCGGAGAAATCGCCCAGAGTTTGCGAATGTTGAGTCGGGCGCCCTTAATGGGTTGCGGTGCCACGGCCGTACTGAGGGCCACGGGGACCAAGGCCAGCGAGATCAGGATGGACACCAGCGCGAACAGGGCAAACCCAAGTGGGTCGGCAAGTGTTAGCAGCATCTGACCGATGAGCAGGGCGGAAAAATCCACGACCCGATAAACCGCCAGCACGCGGCCGCGTTTATCTGCGGGTGCGCGCTCGCTAATCCAGCTCTCGATAATCATGTTCAGCCCGGCGATGCAGACACCGGTGACAGCGCGTAACAACATCCACCACACCGGATCGACCAGCAGCGCATGCCCGAGCGCAGCGGCCGACGCGATGGAAGCCAGCGCCGTGAAGGTCCGGATGTGGCCGACGCTTTTGACAAAGACGGGCGTTAGCTGGCAACCCGCGATGAAGCCGACAAAAAATGACGACAGCAGCAAGCCGATCGCGGTGAGCGAGAACCCCTCAAGATTGCCGCGAATCGACAGCAAGGTGTTCTGCAGCCCGTTGCCGGCCAGCAGAATGGCGGCTGCCACAAGCAGCGCAGCAATGGTGAGCAGGGCTTGGCGCACGATGGACTCGGTTGGAACGACCGGCCGCAGGGTAGCGAAGCCGGCTCATGCTGTCGCGTGGCCGGTGCGGTCCCTATGACGCAAGGCCCCCGGCCCGTAGCAACCGCCGGATGCGGATTGGGATTCCGCCGGCGAGTCTACCGCCTGGGGTAGAACGGCCGCATCGCGCGGCGTGCCCAGGACTGGTAGAACAGCTCGGGTTGGCGCGGATCGCCGACGTTATCGGTGGATCGCTTGTACCACAGCATGTCGCCGTTGTTCAGATCGACCAGGCCGACGACATAACCGTAGCTGTCTTCTTCATCCTGGTTGAGAATCTCGCCGGATTCGGAGACGCCATCCGGCGTCGGCGCAAAACGGTCGAACGAACTGCGCTGACCATAGCGGGCCCGCGTCGCCGCGCGTTCATCCACGGCCACCCCGTAAACCCGATAAACCCAAAGCAGCGGGCTGTCGTAGTGGCCGCGGAGTGTGGCGAGATCCGCGTCCGCAAGCTCGAGCGGACGTGCACCATACTCGGTGCGCGTGTCCTGTAGCGCGGTCCGTTTGACCCGGTCCATCAGGCGATACTCGGCCAGTGTCCGGTCGGTGTCATCGGTGGCGATAAATGTGTCGCTGACACGCCGTCGCCGCACGGGCTTGCGTTCGGTCTCAGAAATCCGGATCCGGCGATCGGCCTCGACGGGCTCGGCGCCCGCGCAAAAGCCGGGTTGTCGTAGCTGCTGCGGTGGCGCGCCGGCATCTTCCAGGACGCGGCGCAGACCGTCGGCGGCGGCCTCGCCAATTCGGATGGAGAGATTGCGGATGACGGCGTCGTCTCGTCCGGGTTTGTCGGAGATGACACAGCCATCGCCCAGCAGGGCAACACCTTCGGACTCGACACGTTGGGCCTGTCGATCGAGATAGGCCTCGGGCTCCGCAGCGGGTTGTTGAGGTGTGGCGGCGCAGCCTGCCACCAGGCCGCTCAGGGTCAGGACGAGCAGCGCATGTGATCGGCGTCTGGGCAGCATGACGGTCATGAAGTTCGGTGCAGGCGTGGACGCCATGGTACGACGACTGCTCGCCGGAGCGCTGCCATTGTTATGCCATGGGCCCCTGTGGCGGGCTCCAGTGCGGGCCCGGGCTGCGCATCGCCGCATGACCGGGGGTGTCTTGCATCCGTTGCAGCCAGGCGCGCAGCGCGGGTCGCGGGGCCAGGTCGAAGCCGCCTTCGTGGGCGACATGCGTATAGGCATACAAGGCGATATCCGCCACGGTCGGTGACCGGCCGACCAGCCAAGGGTGGGTGGCCAGGTGTGCGTCCAGTACATCCAACGCCGCGTTACCACCGGGGTGGCGGTCGGCCAGTTGAGCGCGGAAGGCTTCGGGCCGGCCGCTGATGGTCAACCAGAAGCGACTGGTCGCAATGTAGGGTTCGTGGGAATACTGCTCCCAGAACAACCATTGCAAAACGCGTGCTTGGTCAAGTGGCGCAGTGGGCCACCAGGTTGAGTGCTGCGCCAGGTGGATGAGTACCGCGTTGGATTCCGCCAGATACGTGCCGTCATCAAGCTGGACCACGGGCAGCTTGCCAAAAGGGTTCATGCGCAGAAACCAGGGCTGTCGCGTCTGACCCGATAGCACGTCGATCTCGCGCCATTCCAGCGGCAGCGACAGGTGGCTGGCAAGCAGTGCAATTTTGTAGCAGTTGCCCGAGCGGGCGTCTCCGTACACGATCATGGCTCTTATCCATCCACGCCTTGGGGAGTGCGTATTGTGATTCGCGGAAAGCTGGGCGTCTTATTCCTGGTGCTGGCCATGGGCGGTTGTGCATCCACACCGGAGCCTGTGGCACAGATCGATACCCGGCTGGCGGGTTACTTCACGCAGTCTCCGCTGGATGAAGGGGGGCGCGAGGCCGCGCTGCGCGTAGGCGTGGGCGTCGTCCCGAGCGAGGCCATTGGCGCACAGGATGAGTCCACGCGCCTGGGCATGATTGCGGCGGTACGGGCCGCGCTGGACAAGGCCCGTCCCGGCGTCTCTGTGCGGCCCATCGATGACAGTTACCTCAAGGCCGGGCGTGGGCTGGCCAATCTGCGCAAAACAGGACAGCTGTTTGGCGTGGATACGGTCGTACTGCTGTCGCTGGATCGGCATTTTCAGCCTGCAGATGCGCCAGGACTCGTCCGTGTTGGCACGGCGACCGGGGCGCGAGATGTCTACCTGTCAGCGCAAACCCTGCTGACATATATCGACATGGCTGTCATCGACCTGGCTTCAGGACAAGTGACCGACGCCCGGCAGGTATCTTCGGAGCTGGGCGTTGATGCCAAGACCTGGGGCGATGCACGGCTGCGCCGACGTGCTGAGGCCGATGCGACCGCACAGGCCTTGCAGTCTTTGCAAGCCGCCTTGCGTGAGGATTGGGTGCTGGCCCGGCGTTAGTCTTTCACAGCGGAGGGCGCGGCGATGGCATCCAGTGCCTGGATCACGCGCGCCACGGCGCCCCGGTTGCGCGTGACCACCGAACGGGCGGCCTCGCCGGTGGCCTGCAAGGCCTGCGGCTCGCTCCACAGGCGGTGGACGTGACGGACGATCGCGTGCGCATCCTCGACTTCCCAGCCACCGTCGGAGGCCACCAGTGCATCGCCGGCGGCGCGGAAGCTGTCCCGGTGCGGACCGAATAGCACCGGCATGCCTAGCGCGGCGGGTTCCAGCACGTTATGCCCCCCGACAGGGACCAGGCTGCCACCGACAAAGGCAACGCTGGCCAGGCCGAGCAACACCAGCAATTCACCCATGGTGTCGCCGATCAGCACGTCGTAATCCTTGGGGCCATCGGCCTCCGAGCGCAACCGAACCCGCCAGCCGGCGTCTTCGGCGGCGGCCCGCGCCGCATCGAACCGTTCCGGGTGGCGCGGAACCAGAATGAGTCTCGCCGTTGGCCAATCCGCTCGCAGGCGCTGGAACGCGTCCAGCAGCACCGGCCATTCTCCGGGGTGGACGCTGGCACCGATCCATGTGGGTGGGGTGGGGTCTGGCCAGGCCAGGGCCCTGCGTAGGTCGGCGGTGCGCTGGGAGAGGTTCTCCGGCAGTTCCTTGTCGAACTTGATGTTGCCTGAAGCCTGTACCCGGCCGGCCGGTGCACCAAGGGCGACAAAGCGTTTGGCATCATCGCCATGCTGGGCGAGAACGGCCGTGATGCGTCCCAGCATCACCCGCGCCAGTCGCGGCACGCGGCTCCAGTTTCGAAACGAGCCCGGTGACATGCGACCGTTGACGAGAACCAGCGGCACACCGCGCCGGTGGCAGGCGGCGTACAGGTTGGGCCAGAGCTCAGCCTCCACGATGACCGCGCGCTCCGGTCGGTTGCGGGCCAGGAAGCGATCTACGCTGGTTGGTAGGTCGAAGGGTAGATAGCAATGTCGAACCTGATCGCCAAAGAGCTGACGAATCCGCTCCGAACCGGTCGGCGTGCCGCAGGTCACCAGCGGCGGTACATTGTTGTAGCGGCCGATTAGCTGCCGGATCAGCGGGGCGGCGGCCTCGACTTCTCCGACCGAAACGGCGTGTAACCAGACGGGTGTGGGGGTCTGGGCTCGCGTGCACCAGCCAAAGCGCTCGGCCAATCGCTGGCGATACGCCGGCTGGCGTCGGCTTCGATTGAGCAGGTTGAGCAGCAGCAGCGGCACCGACAGATAAAACAACGCGGTATAGGACCACCGGGCCAGCGTGGTGTAGACCACCTCCATGCGTGGCCGGCTCACAGTGCCTCCGTGTGGCCGTGGATGAGCGCGGCCCAGTCGTTCTCGGTGAAGCCGGCATCAGGCGCCTGCTTGCGGAGCTTGTCGACCGAGCGTCTGAGCCGTTGCAGATTGCCGGCTCTCCAGAAGTGGCCGCGACGAAATCGCGCGCGGTCCAGATCAATGATGTGCCAGATGTCCTGCGGATCGCAGAGCAGGTTATGAACATTCAAATCCGCATGCCAGACTTGCTCGCGATGCAGGCGCGCGATGGTCTGACCGACGGCCTGCCAGTCGCTCGGTGTGAGCCCGCCTGCCAGCATGCGTTCGCCCAGGCTCTGGGCATCGGGTATTCGGCAGGTGATCAGCGCGCCGGTATCGGTGAGTCCATGCCGCGTCAGGCATGCGGCGACGGGGCGAGGGACGGGCAGGCCCAGTGCGTACAGCCGTGCAGAAATTCGGAACTCTCGCCAGGGGCGGCTCAGCGCCAGACTGCTATGCCAGTAGTGATCACGAATGAGCTTGCCGGGCAACCCGCCACGGCGATAGCGTCGCAACACCCATGCATGGGGCTGCGGGCCGACGAACCACGCCGTACCGCGGCCAGCGCCCACCGGTGTGCAGGCCGCTTGCTGCAGCCAATCATCGGGGTCGAAGCAGGCGGCCGACGGTTCGGGCAGCAAGGCTGGGTCATATAAAATGTGGTGGTGATGATCTTGGAAGCGTGCTTCGCGAATCGTGACCGACATGCGTCGTCCCGTGAACAGGTTCGTGGGGGCGTTGCCTCCCCATGCGCTGGAGTCGGCGACGCTGATTTGACAGCTGCGCATTGTGCGCGAATCCCCGGCCTAGCCCCAGTCAGCCCCGGCGGGTGGCGCGATGAAGCGGCTTGCTAATCGCTCCGCGCCGGCGCACCCCCGGTACTGGGTCGACTGGTTGATCTACGGCCTGTTACGCCTGTGCCTCTTGCTGCCCTATCCGGTGCTGATGTGGATTGGCACGCGCATCGGTGACCTGTTCCGGTGGCTGTCAGCCTCTCGGCGACATGTGGTCGAGACCAACTTGCGCGTATGCTTTCCGGATATGGCTGCCGATGCGCGCGCCGACATGGCCAGGGCGCATTTTCAGGCAATGGGGCGGGGGCTGGTCGAGGCCTCGCTGGCCTGGTGGGGGTCCGACCGCAAGCTGGCATCGCGGGGCGAGGTTATTGGTCTGGACCACCTGGATCGTGCGCTGGAGCAGGGTGGTGTCATTCTGTTGACCGGGCATTTCACGACCCTGGAACTGGCCGCACGATTCGTGGCGATGCAGCGCCCCTTTCACGCCATGTACCGTCCGCTGGACAACCTGTTCTGGGATGTCGTCACGACCCGGGCACGGGAAGCGCGGTCCTGTCGGCCCTCCGTGCCGCGACGTGATCTCAGGGCGCTCGTCAAGACGCTGCGCCGGGGCGGCGCGGTCTGGTACGGGCCGGACCAGACTCTGAGCCACCGCAACAGCGCGTTTGTGCCCTTCTTCGGGGTGCCGACGCTGACGCTGACCGCGACGTCAAGGCTTGCGGAAATGGGCCGCGCCCAGGTGGTTCCGTTTTATCCCGAGCGTCTGCCCGGCCATCGGTACCGGATAATCTTCGAGCCGCCGCTGGCTGACTTTCCTGGCGAAGATGTGCTGGCGGATACGCAACGCATCACCGCGTCGCTGGAAACCGCTATTCGGCGATGCCCGGAGCAGTACTTCTGGATGCATCGGCGGTTCAAAAAGCGTCCGGAGGGCGCTGCGCCCATTTATTGAAGCAGGTGCCCCTATTCAGGCACGCCCAGGCGATAGGCGACCGGCACGGTCACGCGCAATGGCGCCTCGTCCGCGGGGGGCGGGGGTAAGGGCGAGGCCCGATCGAGCAACTCGAACGCGGCATTGTCGAGTAAAGCAACACCCGATGAGCGGGTCATGGTGGCTCCGCGAATGCTGCCCCTGCTGTCGATGGAAAAGCTCAGTTCCACCACGCCTTCCCAGCCCTGGTGCTTCGCAGCGTCAGGATAAGTCCGGAACTGCGCCAGCCACTGCTGCAAAATCGTGAAGTAGTCGTCCTGCGTCCGGCGGCCGGCCGCCGATGCCGCCGATGCCGCCGATGCCGCCGATGCCGCCGATGCCGCCGATGCCGCCGATGCCGCCGATGTGGCCGATGTGGCCGATGTGGCCGATGTGGCCGATGTGGCCGATGTGGCCGATGTGGCCGATGTGGCCGATGTGGCCGATGTGGCCGATGTGGCCGATGTGGCCGATGTGGCCGATGTGGCCGATGTGGCCGATGTGGCCGATGGGCGGCTGAGCCGCTGGGGGCGGTGTGCGGCCGTCGCGGGCAACGTGGGTCTGGCCTCTTGCGGGGGGCGCTTGGCGGGCGGGGCGGCCGGGGTTGCTGGCGCGGCGACCCGCAGGTCCAGCGTCACCCCGGCGTCCTGTGGCTCCACGTGGTCAACCAACGAGTTGCCCGCCGTGGGCAGGAATACCGCCAGATGCGCGGCGCCGGCTATCCCAGCTGCGACCAGCCAGTGCGTCAGGGTGAGGAGCTGGTCAGGCCTCGGGCGCATAGAGCAACCGCGTGGCTGCATCGCGCATACGATGGCTGATCCGCTCGATCCGCCGGTCGAACCACTGCAGCAAGATGACCGCGGGTATGGCGACGATCAGGCCGGCCGCTGTCGTCAGCAATGCCTCCCAGATGCCACCGGACAACAACGAGGGGTCAATCCGCGCGCCGGCTTGTTCGAGTTCGCGAAACGCGCGGATCATGCCGATCACCGTGCCGAGCAGGCCCAATAACGGACTGAGATAGGCAACCACCTCCAGCGGGCGCAGGAACGCGCGCAGGCCTTCCAGCTCTTCGGATGCCACACGCGCAACCTCCGCTGCGCGCGCGTCCTGGCTGCGGCCATGTGAACTCATGGCGCATTCGATGACGCGGGCAATCGGACTGGGGTGGCCGTCAACCATGGCGATGGCCTCGTCGTGGCGGCCGCGCATCCAGAGGTTGATGGCGGGCGTCACGAATTGCTGATCGCCCACGCGCAGGCGCACAAACTGCCAGATCTTGACCAGCGCGATCGTCAGCGACAGCACGGAGAGCAGGATGAGCACCAGAATCACCGGCCCACCTGCTTCAATCAGAAAAGACAGTCTCTGCACCCCGTACTCCCCGTATGGCGAATGGTCGCTGCATTGGTTGCAATAACCCGCATTGTAGGCCCGGCGACCTGCTCAACCAATGAGCTTGTTGTTATCATTTCAGCATTCCAGGGTTTTCGCCTCTTCCTCTGAAGGTTTTTCGGCATGTTCCCCACACGTAAACGACACCTGCTCGCGGGTCTGCTGGTGGCGGCCGGCACGCTGTTCTCGTACCCCGCTGCGGCCAATATGGCCGACGCTCGACAGGCGATTAACGAAGGCCGCTATGCGCAGGCGCTTGGCATTCTTGATCGCCACCTCAAGGCCAATCCGCAGGATGCCGAAGCCCGGTTCTCCCGCGGTCTGGTGTTGGTGCGCATGCAGCGCACGGATGAGGCCATCCAGGTATTCGCCGATCTGACCCGCGATTTTCCGCAGTTGCCCGAGCCGTACAACAACCTGGCGGTGCTGTACGCCCAGCGCGGGGACTACGAACGGGCGCGCGATGCGCTCGAGGCGGCGCTGTCCACGCACCCCAGCTATTCCACCGCGCACGAGAACCTGGGTGACGTGTACACGGCGCTGGCGACCGCGGCATATAACCGTGCGTTGGTGCTGGATCGCGACAATGACGCGATTCGCGTGAAGCTGAATCTGTTGAACCAGATGGAAGGCACTACGCCGACGACCGAGGTTGCGGCCGCTGAAGTGCCCTCTGCGGTTGAGCAGACGGCGGCGCCGACGCCGGCCCCCACGCCCGTAACCACGCCCACGCCGGTGCAAACGCCCGAGCCTGCGCCGGTCGCGGCCGCCGATAACGCGATTTCAGATGGGGTCACACGCACCTTGTTTGGCTGGGCCAGTGCCTGGTCGAACCAGAATGTGGATGGTTATCTCGATGCCTATCATCCCGAGTTCGACCCGGAAGACGGCAGCACACGCGCGCAATGGGCCCGTGTGCGCCGGGCCCGTGTCTCGGCGCCGGACAGCATCAAGGTGCGTCTGGTCGAGCCCAGTGTCGAGGTCGTGAGTGCTGAGGAGGCCAGCGTCACCTTCATCCAGATCTACGAGTCGGATAGCTATAGTGACCGGGTGCGCAAGCGCCTGATCATGCGGCCCGCGAACGGTGAGTGGAAAATCTACCGCGAGGCTGTTGTTGCCGAGCTGTGAAACGGTTTTTCTTTTCCCTGAGTTTGCTGGTTTCGGGGGCTGCCGGGGCTAATCCGGGCCTGCTCATGCCGGCGACGGCGCCCGAGGCGCATTTGCTGGTGGCGCTGGATCACCTCAATGCGGGCCGGGCCGATGCCGCGCTGGCCAATCTGAGCTTGCTGACGCGCCAGCAGCCCGACTTTCGTCTGGCGCAGTACCTGTACGCCAGCCTGCTGGATGCTCGTTCCGGGCGGCCGCCGCAGGTCTTGTCCGACGCAGCCGGCCAGACGATTGCCAGCCTCAGCAGCGAGGCGCAACGTCGTTGGGCCCACCGACTCGGGCGTGGTCTTCAGGGGCTTGTGCCCCAGTCCGTGCTGTCGCTGCCGCCACGTCACCGCTATGTCGTGGTGGTGGACCTTGCGGCATCGCGACTCTACGTGCTCGAAAATACGCCGGAAGGTTTTCGCATGGTGCGCGACCACTACGCCTCCATCGGCCGGGGGGGTATCGGCAAGCAGGTGGAAGGCGATGGGCGGACGCCCGTGGGGATTTACCATGTGACCGAACATCTGGATGGTGCCAAGCTGCCCGATTTGTACGGGGCGGGTGCCTATCCGGTGAATTACCCCAACGCCTGGGATCGGCGGCTGGGGCGCACGGGTTACGGCATTTGGGTGCATGGCGTGCCCAGTGATACCTACAGTCGAGTCCCGCTGGCCAGCGAGGGCTGTGTGGCCTTGCCCAATATCGATTTCAAAGGTTTGGGCCCATTCATCGAGCCCGGCGTGACCCCGGTGGTGCTGGTCGACGCGGTCCAGTGGGTGCGGGAGTCCGACTCTGACCTGTTGGCCGCCTCGCTGCGCAATCAAATCATGACCTGGCGGCGTGACTGGGAATCGCTGGATACCGACGCCTACCTGTCGCACTACGCCGAGGATTTCACGGCAGATGGCATGAGTCGCGCGGCGTTTGTTGACCATAAGCGGCGCGTGAATCAGGCGCGCAGTTTTGTTCAGGTCGAGATCAATGACCTGGAGCTCTACCGTTATCCGGGCGTCGAAGAGCTGCTGTTCGTGGCGCGGTTTCGCCAGCATTACATCAGCGATGACCTGCTACGTGAGGCGACGAAGGCGCAGTACTGGCGGCTGACCTCGGAAGGTCGCTGGGAGATCGTCGAGGAGGCCGCTGGCTAGTCGCTCGCGCGGCCTCGCCTTGTGAGGCGGCGCAGTCTGTCGTCCGGGCCGCTGCGCTGCATCGCCAACGCCCGGCCACGGTCATCCACTCGGTGGCCAGACAAGAAAAAGCCCGCAGCGAGCGGGCTTTTTCGATTCCGGCATGGGCTGGCGTCTTTCGCTAGCGCTGTTTGACGACCAGGAAGTCGGCAACATCCAGCATTTGTTGGAAACCGCCGGCATAACGGGCGCTGGTCATGTATTCACCATCGACGACGATGGCGGGAACACCGGTGACGCCAAACTGGCGAACCAGTTTCTCGGCGCGCCGAACCTTGTTCTCAACCGAAAAGCTGGTGAAGGTGTTGTCGAAGGTCTTGCGGTCGACGCCCTGGTCCTCGAACACCTCGGCAATCTGGTCCACTGAATACAGCGATTTGCCATCCTGATGGATGGCCTTGAACAGCGCCGGATGGACCTTGTCGAGTACGCCCAGGGCTTCCGCCGTGTAGTAGGCGCGGGAGTGATTCAGCGCCTGCTTGCGGCCCAGGGAGGTGGGAATGCGCACGAATTCGACGTCGGCCGGGATGTCGGCTTCCCATTTATGCACGATGGGGTCGAAGCGATAGCAATGGCTACAGCCGTACCAGAACACTTCGGCCACTTGCACCGTTCCCGCGTCGCTGACCGATTCAGCCTGATTGACGCGTTTGTAGTGCTGGTTTTCCTGGTAGCGCAGCGGCCCGTCCTGCGCGCTGCAGGCCAGGGGCAGTAATGCGAAGCTTGCGAGCGCGAGAGCGCTCGCACGGATGCGATGCTTGAGCATGGTCTCAGCCTATTGGGTTTACTGGAGCCCGGCGATGTAGCCAGCGAGCGCCTCGATCTCGGCGTCCGTCAGGTCCTGCGCCACGGCGGTCATCATCTGACCGCTGGCCGAGGCGTTCCGTTCCCCGCTGCGGTAGGCCTTGAGTGCGGTGGCCAGGTAGGTTGCATGCTGCCCACCAATTGCCGGCCAGCCTGCTGCTGCGTTGCCGCCACCCGCCGGGCCGTGGCAGGCCAGACAGGCCGGCAAGCCGCGTTCGGTGTCGCCGCCGCGGTATAGCGGCTCGGCCACTTCGATCGACGATTCAGATCCTGCGCCCGGCGTCATGGTCTGCGCAGCGTAATGTGCAGCCAGGTCTTTCATGTCCTGTTCGGACAGATTCATGGCCTGACCAGCCATCAAGGCGTTCTTGCGGTCACCGCTCTTATAGGCCGCGAGCGAGCCTTCGAGATAGCGGGCGGACTGGCCGGCGATTTTGGGCCACTCCGGGTTGACGCTGTTGCCGTCGGGTCCGTGGCAGGCCACGCAGGTGGCGGCCTTGTCGGCGCCCGCCTTGGCATCGCCCTGGGCGAGGGAGTGGTGATCATCCGCCGCGAAGGCGGTTCCGGCCAAGGCAAGTGCCAGGGCGGCAGCAGAAGTGCGCAACACGTCGATCATGGGTTCATCGGCTCCAGCAGGCGGCGAACTGAGCGCGCCGAAAAGTCATATCATGGGAATCGTCCTATTGTACCGTACCGATGAACGACGACAGAACAGCGTTCGCCCAGCGGCTGCTCGCCAGCGCCCAATTCGAGTGTTCGGCGGCCGCCTTGCGGCAGACTCCGCCGCCAGATCGCCCCGAGGTTGCCTTTGCCGGGCGGTCGAATGCCGGCAAGTCCAGTGTCATCAACCGGCTAACCCGGCAAAAGTCGCTGGCACGGACCAGCAAGACGCCGGGTCGGACCCAGTTGCTCAATTTCTTCACGCTGCGCGACGAGGCGCGCCTGGTTGATCTGCCGGGCTATGGGTTTGCCAAGGCGCCACCCTCGCTGCGCCGTGACTGGCACCGCATGATCGAGGGCTATTTACAGGGGCGCGACAGCCTGGTCGGGCTGGTGATCATCATGGATGCGCGACGTCCGCTGACGGAGACCGACATCCAGATGCTGCAATGGTGTGCCGCACGGCCGTTGCCATGCATCATTCTGTTGAATAAGGCGGACAAGCTATCGAAGGGGGCCGCGGGTGCAGCCAAGCAGCAGGTCATCCGGGCCATCGAAGGGGCGGCGACCGTGGAGTTGGTGTCGGCCCGCACGGGAACGGGGCTGGATGCCGCTCAGCGCGCGGTGATCGATTTGCTGCTACCGCAAAGCGTGTAGCGGCTGCTCAAGCGCCGGATCGCAGACAAAAAAATCCCCGGCGGGTCCGGGGACGACCGCGCCGGGGAAGCAGTATCGGCTGGGGAGCCGATTGCTTGTTCCGCCCAGGGAGTGGAGGCGGAGAGCGCCGGGGAAAGCGCTCACGGAATAAGACCGGCTGTGACGGGCGAAGTTCATTTCCGGGTAAAAAATCCGAGAATCACCTAAGTGTTTGAATAAAAAGATTAAATTGGGGTTTCGCCCGGTCCGTTTATCGGTCTCGATCGACCGCTGATCGGCCGCCCCTCAGCCGTGCGCCTGGTCCCAGTTGTTCCCGATGCCGAACTCGGCCACCAGCGGCACGGCCAGCCCTTGCCCAACGGCTTCCATGCGTCGCGCCAGCGCCTGTGCCATCTCCTCGGCCCGGTCTTCGGGGATCTCGAAGACCAGCTCGTCATGGACCTGCATGATCATGCGGACATCCGGGTGCTCATCGGTCAGCCATTGGTCGATGTCAATCATGGCTTGCTTGATGAGATCGGCCGCCGTGCCTTGCAGCGGGGCATTGATCGCGGTGCGTTCGGCGTACTGCCGCGCCTGCTGATTGCGGGCCTTGATGTCCGGCAGGTACAGGCGGCGGCCCGCCAGGGTTTCCACATAGCCTTGTTCAGCCGCCGTGGTCTTGCACTGGTCCATGTAGTCACGCACGCCGGGGTAACGGTCGAAAAAGGCGTTCATGTGTGACTGGGCCTCGTCCCGGCCAATGCCCAGATTGCGGGCCAAGCCAAAGGCGGAGATGCCGTAGATCAGCCCAAAATTAATCGCCTTGGCGGCACGTCTCTGCTCATCGGTGACGGCGTCCAGGGCCATGCCCCAAACCTCGGCGGCGGTATTGCGGTGGATGTCGCGGCCATCGACAAAAGCCGTGATCATCGAGCGGTCGCCGGAGAAGTGGGCCATGAGCCGCAGTTCGATTTGCGAGTAGTCGATGGCCACCAGCCGGTGATTCGGCGGGGCGATGAATGCCTCGCGAATCCGCCGGCCTTCCTGGCTGCGGATCGGGATGTTCTGCAGATTGGGCTCGGAAGACGATAGCCGGCCCGTGGCTGCGACGGCCTGGTGATACGACGTATGGACCCGGCCCGTGATTGGGTTGATGCGTTCGGGAAGCCGCTCGGTGTAGGTCGATCGCAGCTTGGCCAGGCCGCGCCAGTCCAGAATCATCTGGGGCAGCGGATGTTCGGCCGCCAGTTCGGACAGCACGTCTTCCGCGGTGGAGGGCTGGCCCTTGGGCGTCTTGCGTTTGACCGGCAAGCCAAGTCGTTCGAACAGGATGTCCTTGAGCTGGGCCGGTGAATTCAGATTGAATTCGCCCTCGGCCGCCTCATAGGCCGATTGTTCGAGCTGGCGCATGGTCTCCGCCATCTCATTGGTGATGGTTTGCAGATGCCCGGCGTCAATGAGCACACCGCGACGCTCCATGCGTGCGAGCACTCGCAGCAGCGGAATCTCCAGCGTTTCGAAGACCTTGCGCTGAGATGCTTGCTCGGCGAGTCGCCCCCAGAGGGTCTGATGCAAGCGCAGCGTGATGTCCGCGTCTTCGGCCGCATAGGGCGTGGCCTGCTCCAAATCGATTTGATTAAAGCTGAGCTGCTTTTTGCCCTTGCCTGCAATGTCGCTGAAGCTGGTGGTTTTCAACCCCAGCAGGCGCTCGGCCATGGAGTCCATATCGTGCCGGCCTGCGGTGGGGTCCAGCACGTAGGACTCCAGCATGGTGTCGAAGTCCACGCCGGCCAGCTGTAGGCCATGGTGGGCGAGCACATTGATGTCGTACTTCAGATGCTGGCCCACCTTGGGCGGGTGCTCAGCCTCCAGCACGGGCCGCAGGGCATCGAGCACCTCGTCCCGATCCAATTGCTCGGGGGCGCCCATGTAGTCATGGGCAACCGGCACGTACCAGGCTTCGCCGGGCTCCACGGCGAAGGACAAACCGACGAGTCCGCCGGTAATGGCATCCAGCGCATCGGTTTCGGTGTCCAGGCAGATCAGGTCTGCGGCCTGGAGCCGCTCGACGAGCGCGTCCAGTGCTTCGCGGGTTAATACGGTGTGGTAATGGGTCTGTTCGGGTTCGGCTGGCGCCTCGGGCGTCGCCTCGGCGGGCGCCTCCGCGTCGTTGAGCTCGGCCAGCCAGCGGTGGAAGTCCATGCGGGCATAGAGTTCCCGCAGCACCTCCGGTTGGCTGGGGCCACGTTTGAGCTGGTCAAAGCGTAGCGGCAGCTCCACGTCGCAGCGAATCGTGGCGAGCTCGCGTGACTTGGGCAGCAGGTCCAGGTGCTCGCGCAGTGACTCGCCGACCTTCCCGCCAATGGCCTCGGCATTCGCAATGATGCTGTCGAGGTCACCGTGGGCATTCAACCATTTAGCCGCGGTTTTGGGGCCCACCTTGGGAATGCCGGGAATGTTGTCGGAGCTGTCCCCCATCAGGGCCAGCAGGTCGATGATGCGTTCCGGTCCCACCCCGAATTTCTCCACCACGCCGGCCGGGTCCATGCGCCGGTCTTTCATGGTGTCGTAGAGCACCGTCTGGTCGCTGACGACCTGCGCCATGTCCTTGTCGCCGGTCACGATGACCGTGTTCCAGCCGGCGGCCTCGGCCTGGCGCGCCAACGTGCCGATGACGTCATCGGCTTCGACGCCATCGATTTGCAGTATCGGCAGCCCGAGACCGTCCACCATCTCGCGAATGGGTTCGAACTGATCGGACAGATCGGGCGGGACGGGCGGCCGGTTCGCCTTGTAATTCGCGTCCAGCTCGTGACGAAAGGTCTTGCCCCGGGGGTCGAAAATCACCGCGATATGTTCGGGGGACTCGCTGGCCAGCAGCTTGCGCAGCATGTTGCCCATGCCGAATACCGCTCCGGTGGGCTGGCCCTGGGCATTGGTCAGCGGCGGCAGGGCATGAAAGGCGCGGTACAGCCAGCTCGATCCGTCGAGCAGAAACAGGGTCGGTGTCTGTTGGCTCATGCCGGCAGCACCGTCTCGCCGCGCCACAGATCCGTAATCGATTCGCGGGCGCGGACCAGGTAGGCGGTCTCGCAATCGACCATGACCTCGGCAGCCCGGGGGCGTGAGTTGTAGTTGCTGCTCATGGTGAATCCATAAGCGCCGGCTGAGCGGACCGCCAGTAAATCGCCGGGCGCGATGGCCAGGTCACGGTCGCGGCCCAGCCAGTCGCCGGACTCGCAGACCGGGCCGACAATGTCGTAGCGCTGCGCGGGTACATCCTCCCGCGGCTGCACAGGCACGATGTTCTGCCAGGCGTTGTAGAGCGTCGGCCGGATCAGGTCATTCATGGCGGCATCGACAATGGCGAAGTGCTTGGCCGGCTGCTGCTTCAGAAATTCCACGCGTGTCACCAGCACCCCCGCATTGCCGGCAATGGCACGGCCGGGCTCGATGAGGATCTCCAGGCCGCGGTCTCCCAGCTTTTGCTTGATCGCGTCGGCGTAAGCGGCGGGCAGTGGTGGCTCCTCCGCCTGGTAGCGAATGCCCAGCCCGCCGCCCAGGTCCAGATGCCGGATCTGAATATCGCGTTCGGCGAGCCGGTCGATCAGCACCAGCAAGCGATCCAGTGCATCGAGAAACGGCGGGAGCGTGGTGAGCTGTGACCCGATGTGACAATCCAGGCCAAAAATGTCCAGCGCGGGCAGGTCGCGGGCGCGTTCGAAGGCAGCGTCGGCCTCCGCGATATCAATGCCGAACTTGTTGTCCTTGAGGCCTGTCGCAATGTACGGATGTGTACCGGCATCGACATCCGGATTGATGCGTAGTGACACCGGCGCGCGCACGCCTTTGGCAGCGGCCACGGCATTGAGCCGCTCCAGTTCCGCGAGCGATTCGACGTTGAAGCACTTGATGCCCACGTCCAGGGCGCGGGCCATCTCCGCCTCGGTCTTGCCGACGCCCGAGAACACGATCTTGTCCGGCGCACCGCCGGCTTCCAGTACCCGTTCCAGCTCGCCGACCGACACGATGTCGAAACCCGAGCCTAGTCGTGCCAGCACGTTGAGCACGGCCAGGTTGCTGTTGGCCTTCACCGCATAACAAACCAGATGCTCCAAGCCGCCCAGCGCCTCGTCGAACACCCGGTAGTGGCGGGTGAGCGTGGCGCGGGAATAAATGAAGCAGGGTGTGCCATGCGTGGCAACGATGTCGGGGATGGCGACGGCTTCGGCGTGCAGCACGCCGTCTTGAAGATTGAAATGGTCCACGCGTGATCCGGGTGCTGTCGACGGCCGCGTAGTGTAAAAGATGCCGGCCCGGTCAGCTGATCCCGTGCGGCGTCAGCCCGCAATAATCATGGCAACTCCGGCCACATACCCACCGAGTACCAGCACGCCTTCGAAGCCAATGTTGCCCATGCCGTGTCGTTGGCGTCGCAGAAGACCGAGGAGCAGCACGCCCACGAGCAGGGCGTTAAGGGCCAGCCAGAAGGCTTGCTTGTCACTAACCGCCTGATGAATCGAGCCGGCGCGATAGGCGATATCCGACAGCACCAGGAACAGCACATCGAAGCCGTTGCCCCCGAGAATGTCGCCAACGGCCAGTGTCAGCGCGCCGCGGCGCACGGCGGCCACGGCGACGACCAACTCCGGCGTCGAGGTGATGGCCGAGGTCAAGACCGTGCCCACCAGCGTCTTGCTGAGTCCCGTGCGCTCGGCCAGGGCGACGCCGGTTTCGGCAATCACCCAGCCAGCACCGGCGACCAGCAGGGCCAGCGCGATAAAGCTCAGCCATAGTCGACCGGCTTCGCCCGCCGCGGCCGGGGTGGGCGCCGTGGTGTCAGTCGCTGCGGTATGGCGGGTCCGGCGCGGGTGCCACATCGGCTGCTGCTGCGCCGCGGAAATCAGTCGCACGCCGAAGATGTACATGATGACCAGGGCAAAGGACAGGACATCGACGCCCAGCAGGGTGATGCCCGGACCAAACATCGCGAGTTGCGCAAGGGCCAGCAGCACGACGAGCAGCACCCCTTGCAATAGATTCTGTTCCGATGCCGCCGCGTGTTCGAGGTTGACACCGCGGTAGACCAGGTCAGCGACGACCAGAAACGTGGTCTGGACCGCGATGCCGCCAATCGCGTTGCCGTAGGCCAGTTCGGCTTCGCCGGCCCAGGCCGCCGCCACAGAGGTGACCGTGCCGGACAACGAGGTCGCCGCGCCGAGGAACACGGCGCCCAGGATCGCCTGCCCCAGGCCGGTGATCTCGGCCAGCCGTTCGGCGCGGGCGGTCAGCGCCAGTCCGGCGACCAGCACGACGCCACCGGCCAACAACAGGGCGGCCAGTGTGAGCGGCAGGCTGCTGGTCAGGGCGTCCATGTGTTCCGGTGCCCCTGCCAGGGCGCCGCGGCGCGAGGGCGTAGACGCTGCCTGCGAACGCGCTGTCCCGGCTCAGGGGTCTGCAGGCGGCGCATCAGGCAAAGCCGTGCCCTGCGAGGCGGGTGGCCTGGTGTCGGATTCGCTGTCCGGCATTGCGGGCGTTTCGGCCGGGCTCGCTGCGCGGGGGGGCTCGCTGGGCCGGGTCAACGGCCCCATCTGGCCGCAACCCGTCATCACCAGGGCCATCAGTGTCGCCGGCAACAGGGCCGGATTCATCCGCGAGGAATCGCGCATCTGCTTGTCGGCCTCCAGAGGCCCGTCGACAATGGCGGTCCAGTTTAACGAACCCGCGTGAACCCTATGTCGACCGAAGATGCTGTTGTGCTCGAACCCACCGGCCAGGCAGATGCCGCCGTCATCTGGATGCATGGCTTGGGCGCCGACGGCAACGACTTCGTGCCCATCGTGCCGATGCTGGGGCTGCCATCAGACCATAGGGTGCGGTTCATCTTTCCGCATGCCCCCGTTCGGCCCGTCACGCTCAATGGTGGCATGCCCATGCGCGCCTGGTACGACATTAAGTCCCTGACGGTCGAAGGTCGGGAAGATGCCGAGGGCATTGCCGAGTCGGCGAGACGGGTGGATGGCTTGATCGCCGAGCAGCGCGACGCCGGCATTGATACCGGTCGCATTGTGATTGCGGGATTTTCGCAGGGCGGCGCCGTGGCGCTGCACACGGCGCTGGCCTACCCGCTGCCTCTGGCCGGGCTGTTGGCGTTATCGACGTATCTACCGCTGCAGGACCGGCTGGACACGCATCGACACGCCGCGAACCAGGCGCTGCCGATTTTGATGATGCATGGTGACTTTGATGCGGTGGTTGTTCCTGAATTCGGAACCCGCTCACGCGATCGCCTGCAGGCGGCGGGCTACGCTGTGGAATGGAAGCACTATCCCATGGAGCATCAGGTGTGCCCGCAGCAAATCACCGATATCGGGCGCTGGCTGATCGAGCGGCTACCTTCCGCCTGAAGCGCTGCCCCGTCAGTCGTATTCGGTGTGGGATGCCTGACGTGATGGGGCATTTTTACTAAAGAGAGGGCGACCGTCGGCGGTGTACGGTAAACAAATGGTAAATCGCCCCTCGACCATCTTGGTGTGAGACTGGAGAAGTAACACGATGAGACAGCAAACATATGCCGCAATCGGGCTGATAGCGGCGGGCCTGCTGGCCGGATGCGGCACCAGCAGTAATCCGGGCGGTGAGCCCGTTGGTGGTGGCGACGGCGGCGAAGAGACCGTCGGTCGTACGTTTCTGATCTCACCCGGGCCCGAGGCCACGGCCGACATGGTCGCGGCCATGGTCCAGGCACGGCCCAAGGACACCATCGAATTCGACTGTGGTTACTTCGAGCTGGACACCGGCTTCCAGTTGACGAATACCGAAGATGTGCTGGTCAAGGGCTGTGGTATCGACGACACCGTGTTGTCGTTCAAGAACAGCCAGGCACAGGAAGGTTTTCTGGCCATTAACGTGCGGGGCGTGGTGGTCGAAGACCTCACCGTGCTGGATTCGCCCGGTGACGCGTTCAAGCTCAAGGGCGTGAATCACGGCACCTTGCGTCGGGTTCGGGCCATGTGGTCCAGCGGTCGTCTGACCGAGGATGAAGACACCATCACGGCCGACAACTATGCCGACAAGCTCAACGTGGCCTGTGTGAATCCGCAGCGGTCGGCTGATGGGTCCCAGGATATCGGGGCCGGTGAGCCGGGTTATCGCGTATCGGTGGCCTCAGGCCGCTACGGCATCTACCCGGTGGAATCCGAGAATATTCTCGTGGAGTTCACCGAGTCGGTGGGTGCATCGGATGCCGGTATCTATGTTGGCCAGACCGACAATACGATCATCCGCAACTCGCGCGCGGCCTATAACGTCTTCGGTTTCGAGATCGAAAACGTGCGCGGCGGCGAGTACGTCGACAACCTCGCCGAGTGCAACACCGGTGGCTTCCTGGTGTACGACCTGGACGGTCTGACCCGGTACGGCAAGGCCACGCGGATGTATCGCAACACCGCGGTGAATAACAACACGTACAACTTCGCAGAACCGGGCACCATCGTCTCGAACGTGCCTCGGGGTGTCGGCATGATCACGCTGGCCTACGACAAGATCGAAGTCTTCGATAACACCTTCGAGAATCACGACACCGCAGGCATTGTCCACACGAGTTATGAGCTGCTCGGTGTGCCTGGCGACCGTCGGCTCGACATGTATACCGAAGGCATGCGGGTGTACAACAACACCTTTATTAACAACGGCAACAATCTGCCCCCACCGGATCTGCAGGCCATCGTCACCACGGGCGGTGAGCAGATCACCTCGGCGTTCCCCGCATTGGTCGGTCTCAAGAATGCGGCCGGTGGCGAAAGCTATCGGGGGGCGCACATTGTCTGGGACGGTTATATGGATGAGCTGGACGCCGACTGTCCCTATCCGGTGGACAACAACGGCCAGCCGATTCCGCAGGACGATGAGGGGCGTCCGATCCAGGGCAACCAGTACCCCAACCCCGATTGCCGCTACAACGCCTACAAGTTCGATAGCGAGGGCAACCGGCTCAAGCCGGATTGGTGGTTCTCCTGCATCGACAGCAACAACAACTTTGCCGATGACAGTCTGACCTTCGCCAACTTCCATGGCACCGAAGGGCTGGAAGCGGCGTTCGTGTTGGCTGGCGGCGATCCGACGGCGCTGCTGGACCCGGCCACGTTGCAGGAAGTGGCCAGCAGCCTGCCCGACTTCCCATCCACGTTCGATATGGCTCCGCATGACTGCCCGACGGCCTATGGCAGCAATCTGCCGCCGTTGCCGCCGGTCGTCATCCCGCCGTTCGTGCCCTCGGGTGATGTGGACCCGGCGCCCACCGAGGAAGAGATCGCGCGTCTTTGTGGTGCCGAGGTGGCCGTGGGCCAGATCAATGCCGCGGCGTTCAAGGTCAACTGCCCGACACTGGATCAGTACCATCTGTTCAGTGACCCGCAGGACCCGCTCAGCCTGCCCAATGGCCGCGGTCTGCCATTCACCCTCAACAGCAAGCTGTTCTCGGATTACTCGACCAAGTACCGCGTCGCCTACATCCCCGATGGCATGGCCGCGCAGTACCGGGATACCGATGACGGGGTGAACGCCACGATTCTGTTCCCGGTGGGCACGATCATCGCCAAGACCTTCGCCTTCGCCGACGAGACGGCCGGCACCGAAGTGGCTGCCGAAACCCGCTTGCTCATCAAGCGTCAACGCAGCGACGGCCAGGTCTACTGGGATGGTTTGGAGTACATCTGGACGGAGGTGGATGGCCAGCGTGTCGCCGAGCTGAAGCTGGGCGGCGGCTCCGGTTCCGTTAGCTGGGATTACACCGATGTCGACAGCGGTGTGCGCCATACCGGGTCCACGGACAGTTACCTGTTCCCGAATGCCAACCAGTGCATTACCTGTCATGGCAACAACGACGCCGAAACCGGGGCTGCCCCGATCGGGCCCAAACCGCGCAATCTCAACCGGGCCTACCGGACCGATTCGCCGCTACCCTCCGGCCAGCAGCAGCATCCGGTGAACGGGGCCAACCAGATCGCCTATTGGTGTGAGAACGGCTTCATGACCAATTGCCCGGATGATCTTGGTGTCGATGCCACGACCATGGTTGCGGCCAACGTGGAGCATTTGCCGATCTTCAATGTGCCGGGTGACTCCGGGCATCCGGCCGGCTCCGATGAGGATATCGAGGCGCGGGCCCGTGCCTACATCGAGATTAACTGCGCCCATTGCCATAACAGCCAGGGCCAGGCCTCGAATACCGGCTTCTACGTCGATTGGGCACGTCCGGTCGATGGCGTCTACGGCATTTGCAAGGGACCGACGGCGACCGGGACCGAGGGTCGTGGCGGCCGTTCGGTGGATATCCACCCGGGCGATGCCTCGGATTCCATCGTGCCGTACCGCATCGGGCCCGAGGCTGACACCATCGCCGCCCGCATGCCGCCGATCGCGCGTAGCGTGGTGCACGATGAGGCCCATGCCCTGCTGGTGGACTGGATCGACAATGTGGTCGATGACAGCTACCCGAACGCAGATGCCTGCAGCAGCGGGGGTGCGTTCCCGCTGCGGTAGGTTGTCGGCGATGAGCCGGTCATGAAAAAGGGGCGCTTCGGCGCCCCTTTTTCTATGCCTGCGTCGGCGGAATTAGCTGGCGGCCGCCTTGCGTTTGGTGCTGCTCGTCGATCGAGATTTGCCGGACGGCACCAGAATGGCCTCCAGCTCATCCAGCGCCTCGCCGGTGTAAACCGAGAGCCGCTGCATATGCGGCAGGGTGTCGCGCGCGGCGGTGAAGCCGAAGTTCAGCTTGCCGGCATAGGACAGGCAGGTGATGTTCAGGGCTTGGCCGTGCGCAACCAGCGACACCGGGAAGATGCCTTCCATGCGGGCGCCGTTGAAGTACAGCGGCTTTTGTGGGCCCGGGACGTTCGAAATCGTCAGGTTGAACACCGGGCGGGTCCGGCCGCCCAGGCCGGTGACCAGCGAGCCGATAAACGGCCCCATGACCATCAGTGTGTAGGCGTCGATCTGCTTACGGGTCAGCGCCTGCAACTCTTGCTTGGCCTTATCGGTCGAGGCGTGAATTGCCTTGAGTCGCAGCACGGGGTCGGCGATGTCCGTGCCCAGGGTCGACAGGATGAAGCTAATGGCCGTGCCCACTTGCACGTCGCCTGCCGGGCGTACCGACACCGGAATACCGGCGGTGAGCGGTTTGTCGGGCAGGGCGTTGGATTCGAGCAGGAAGCGTCTAAGCGCCGCGCCACAGATGCACAGCACCACGTCGTTCAGACTGACGTCTGCGGCTTTGCAAATCTTCTTGAGCCGGTCGAGGTCGTACTGCTGGGTGCCAAAGCGCCGCGGTGGTGACACGCGCTTATTGAGCACCGATTTCGGCGAGTCGTAGGGCGAGGTCAGCGCATTTTCCCGGTTGCCGGAGGCACCCACCAAATGCGCGAGTGTCTTGCCCAGCCCGGCGACGCTGCGCGCCTTGGACCGGGTGCTGGCCAGTGCATGCTGCGCCCAGCCCGTGGGGCTGAACGCCGCGTCCTCCAAGACCCGCTCGCGCCGCGCCTGCGTGGCCGCGCGCTTGGACCACGGCGGAACCATGCCCCGTTCACGCGGATTCTCGGAGAAGGACTGCTGCATGATGCGCACGCCGGCCACACCATCGATGAGCGCATGGTGCATCTTGGTGTAGAGCGCGAAGCGGTCGTTCTCCAGGCCCTCGATGATGTGGCACTCCCACAGCGGGCGTGACAGGTCGAGCTGGTGGGCGTGAAGACGGGAGACCAGCACACCCAATTCGCGCTCACCGCCCGGGTGGGGCAGCGCCGAATGACGGACGTGGTACTCCATGTCGATGTCGTGGATTTCTTCGACCACCGGCAGCACATTCTTCAGCGGCGATTGCCGGATGCGTAGGTTCCAGGGCGGGACAAAGCTGCGTGCACCCTGAAACTCCTTGACCAGATCCTGGAGATAGGTCGGCGATGCATTCTTGGGTTTGGACAGGATCGCCAGGGTGGCGACGTGCATGGGTGTATCGCGGGAATCGACGGTTAGCCAAGCAGCGTCGAGCGGCGTCATGCGGCGCATGAATCTCCTCCTGATTTTTGCGTTCTTGTTGGAGTGGTTGCTCGCCGGTCCGGTGACCGGTCCCGTGCAGCCCACGTGGCCGGCCGCCAACTCATCCCCGTTCAGTTATGAGTAAACAAGTCAAAGCCATAACTTGGGCGGCGCGGCCATGAAATCCTGCGCTCTGGCCGGCGGCGGTGCAAGCATCGACAGCCCAGCGGTGCACCCGAGCGTGCAGAAAATGCGGCTTAACTGGGCGGCGGTTCGGGTGATGGAAGCGCGGGTTCGGGCGCATGGCCTTCGAGAGCCGGTCGCGGTGCCCAATGGCCAAGGCGCCAGGCGTGAAAGGCGTACCGTGTGGTGCGCGCAAGGTCGTAAACCGTCCAGGCGTTGACCGAACCGCCGATCACCGCACCCAGCACCGGAATGGCCGCAGCGGATTTGCGCTGGGCGATATTCCAACCCAGTTGGCGGCCGAGGTTGGCGATCGAGAACGCGACGGCCTGCTTGGTCATTTCTCGCTCCGATGCGCGTTCAAAGCCCTCGCGCCAAGCCGCTTCCAGCAGGTTGGCGGTCGGCGCATCCGGTCGGGTTCCGGACAGCGTGGCAATGACATCCTGCTTGTCCTGCATGCCGTTCGAGGAGGCCAGCGCGAACAAGGCAATGGCCATCATGCGCCCGGACTCGCCCTCCAGTGCGTAGCCATAGCTCAGGCCCGTGCGATGGATGGTGCGCAGGCAAAGTGTCAGCAGCGCCGGAATGTCCACGGCCATGAGTGCCGCGCCACCGAGCCCGGTCGTGGCCCCCATGGTGGCTGCAGCCGCCATGGCCTCGCGCTGAATGCGACGGGCCAGGACGTCGCAGTGGTCCAGGGGCGCCGTGCGCAGGGCATCGACTGAATCGACCTCGGCGCGGCGTAGCAGGGTGGCGGTCGATGCCGAGCGAATGGCGAGGTCATTGGCGGAGTTCAATGCCAGTTCGATGAGGCTGACCGGGATCGCACCCCGAAAGTAACGGGCCACGCGATGGCTGGTCTGGCCCAGGCCGCGAATGCCAATACTGGGCGGCTGTTGCTCCCAGGCCTGGACCGCGGCAAGGCGGTCGGCGTCCGTGATCGGATGCTCACTCATGGCGCCTACTGTACGCCGGATGCCGGGCAGGCTTCATCCTGTTGCGAGTTGACATCGGCCCCCAGGCTTCGAATGCTTGCGCGCCCTGTAACCTTGGACGAGGCCATGTGCCTGATCGCGTTTGCCTGGCAGCCTGACCAGGCCTGTCCCCTGGTGGTGGCCGCCAATCGGGACGAATTTCATGACCGGCCGGCGCAGCCCCTGGATTGGTGGCCGGATACCCCGAATGTGGTTGCAGGCCGCGATTTGCGAGCGGGCGGCACCTGGTTGGGTGTGGCACGTGGCGGGCGTTTTGCTGCCCTGACCAACTACCGGGAAATGCAGCAAACCGAGGGCGATGCCCCGTCACGTGGCGCATTGGTCGCGGATTTCTTGCGCGGCGACATGGCCACGCTGGCCTATGGTGAAGCCATCGATCTGGATCGCTACGCGGGTTTCAGCCTCCTGCTGTTCGATGGCGACACGTTCGGGTTTGTTGGCAATCGCGAGTCGCGCGGGGTCCAGCGCATCGAACCGGGCATCCACGCGCTCTCCAACGGCGCGCTGAATTCTCCCTGGCCCAAGGTCGAGCAGGCGCGAAGCTTGTTGGCCGATGCGCTGGCGGCGGGCGGGGACACGGGCGCGTTGCTCGACATCATGAGTCATCGCGATAGCGCCGAGGATGCCCGGCTGCCGGACACCGGGGTGGGCCTGGAACTGGAGCGCTTTCTTGCGCCCATGTTCATTTGCGGTGCCCGCTACGGCACCCGAGCCAGCACCGCCCTGCGCTGGGCGGCCAGCGGCCAGGTGGACATCGCAGAACGTCGCTTTGGCCCGGATGGTCAGCCGCAGGGCGAATCATCCATCCGCTTTCAACGGCAGGCCTAGGCCTGAGACTTGCCGCCGTCCACGGCAATGATCTGGCCGGTGACATAGGCCGCGGCGGGGCCGGCCAGCCACAGCACCAGACCGGCGATTTCCTCGGCCTGACCCGTGCGGCCCAGCGGAACGGGGGCCGCAGCGGCCTGCTCCCAGTCTTCGGGTGGCCCGTCGAAATCGGGCGGCGGCAGGATGGCGCCCGGTGCAATGCCATTGACGCGTATCGCCGGCGCCAGCTCCACGGCCAGTCCTCGGGTGATCATGTCCAGGCCGGCCTTGGCAGCGCAGTACGCCGTGAAGCCACGTTTAGGCCGCTGCGCGTGGATGTCGACAATATTGATCACGCAGCCTCCGCTGGCGCGCAGTGCCGGTGCGGCAGCCTGTGTCAGGAATAACGGGGCCTTGAGATTGGTGCCGATCAAATCATCGAAACCGGACTCGGTGAGCTCGCCCAGGGGCGTGGGGTAGAAGGTGGAGGCATTGTTGATCAGCAGGTCCAGCCGCCCCCATCGCGCCTGCGCCGCGCTGGCCAACTGTTGCAAGGCGGTCGTGTCGCGCACATCCGCCTGTAAGGCCTGCGCGCTGTCGTCGCGCTGCTGGTTCAGCGTATCGACCAGGGCCTCGGCTTCCGTTGATGACCGTCCGTAGTGGACAATGACCTGATACCCCTCTGCATGAAGCCGTCTAGCGATGGTCGCGCCGACGCGTCGGGCGGCCCCGGTGATCAGGGCAACAGGGGGATGGTCTGTTAACGCATTCACTGGATTAGGTCTGATGCTGCAAACAAGTGAGGGCCCGCGAGTATGACGTGGCTCCAGATTCTCGTGCTCGCGCTTGTTCAGGGCATCACCGAATTCCTACCGATCTCCAGCTCTGCGCATTTGATTCTGGTGCCCGTGTTGCTGGGCTGGCAGGACCAGGGGCTGGCATTCGATGTGGCCGTGCATGTCGGCTCGCTCATCGCGGTGGTCGGCTACTTCTGGCGCGATGTGTGGTCGGTCAGCCAAGGCACCCTGGGCTGGTTGGGCGGCCGGGGCATGAATCCAGATGCCCGGTTGGGGTTGTTGGTGGTGCTGGGCACGATTCCCGCCGGGTTGGCGGGGCTGTTGTTTAACGACCCCATCGAGCTGTATTTGCGCAGTCCGCTGGTGATTGCAGCAACCACTATCGGTTTCGGCCTGCTGCTTTGGTGGGCGGATACCCGGCGCGGGGCACGAACCGTCGAGCACATGACCTGGCGCGATGGGCTCTGGATCGGGGTCGCGCAGGCGCTGGCCTTGATCCCCGGCACTTCGCGTTCAGGCATCACCATGACCGCCGCGCTGATGCTCGGCATGCAGCGCGAGGCTGCAGCGCGGTTTTCGTTTCTGCTGGCCATCCCGCTGATCGTGCTGGCCGGTGGGCTCAAAACCCTGGAGCTCTTATCGCTGGATGGACCGGTGGATTGGGCGGCCATTGCCGGTGGCACGGTGCTCAGCGCAATTAGCGCCTACGCCTGCATCCATCTGTTCCTGGGCGCCATCAACCGAATGGGCTTCGCCCCGTTTGTGGCCTATCGCCTGGTGCTGGGCATCCTGCTGCTGGTGCTGTTTCTGGTCTGAGGCGTGCCGGGTCTGGTTAGAAGCGCCAGGCCAGTTCCGCGTAGACATGCCGGCCGGGCGCCGGCTCAAAGTAACGGCCACCAAAGGCGTTGATCCGGGTGTTGTCGATATGGCGGACGTCGGCGAGGTTGTTGATGCCGCCTTGCAGGCGCCAGGCCCCGGCAGGCTGCCACCAGGCGCCGAGGTCGAGACGGGCATAGCCGGGCGTACGCACGGTATTCGCGTCATTGGCATAGGCGCTGTCCACGGCATACAGGCTCAGCCGGCTGCCCGCAGCGGCGGTTTTCCAAGCCAAGGCGAGCTGTCCTTGCTGCCGTGGCGTGCCGGGTTGGCGCTTGCCCCCGAAATCCTGCCCATCGCGTTGATAGGTGACGAAATGGAAGTCGTTGGCGGTGTAGCTGGCCTGCAGTGTCCACTGCGTGGACAGCGACCAGGACCAATCCAACTCGACGCCCCGACGCTGCGACTGACCACTGTTGCGGAAGAAGCGACGCCCGGGCTGCCCCGCAACTTCATAGGGGACCAGTTCGTCATCAATGCGCATGGCAAACGCGACCAGGCTTAGCTGATGCGCGCCCAGCCAACCGCTGACACCGGTCTCCAGGGATAAGGCGTCGGCGGCATCCACGCTGGGATCGAAGCCGCCGCCGTTCGGGTTCGCCAGCTCGCTGGCGGTGGGTGATTCGTAGGCGCTGGCGGCGCGTAGGTGCGCGCGCCAGTGACCACCGAGCTGGCGATTGAGCTGCATCGACCAGCTCAGATCATCGAAGCGCCGATCGCCTGAATCTTCACCATCGGACAGAAAGTGATCGTCAACGGCAATGCGCAGGTGGTCGACTCGCAGCGCCAGTGCCAGTGACCACCCTGTGCCCAGGCCACGCTCGCCGGAGGCATAAACCCCGGCCGCTGTGGCCTGTTCGCGTTGGTCCAGCGTCAGGCTGCCGCGCACGCCGGCGAGGTTGTCGTAGCGCCGGCGATCATCGCGTTGGTGCTGCAAATCCACGCCGGTCGTGACTCTCCAGGCTGCGAGGTCGCGCTGCAGCGTAGCGCCGATGCCGCCAAATCGACGGTCAAAGGCGACCTGGCCGCCGGATTCGAACGGCAAGTGATTCTCGAACAGCCGCTGACCGGCGTAGAGCTGTAACGAACCGGCGTGGTCGGCTGCAGTGATGGGCTGCCAGCGCAGCTGGACACGTTGCTGCCGAATCCGCTCGCCGGCATCGAAGCTCTGATTGCGCGCCGCCGCCTGGCCCGGGTCCTGCTCCGCCTGGGCTCGCGTCAGTGCACCGGGATCTTGCGCCTGCACGTCCAGCGCGCTGGCGCGCAGGCGAAGTTGGCCCGACGCCAGGCGGGTCTCGCCCTGGACGTTCGCCCGCTGGACACGGCTGCTGGCATGGTCTCGATGGCCGGTCAGCCGCTGCTCGCCCAGCTGGATGGCGGCGGTGACCGGTTTGCCTGACGGTTTCCCTAGCGGTCCGCCACTGGCCAGCCGCCAGCGGCGCAAGCCCAGCTCGCCCCCGGTCAGCTGGGCCTGGTGTGTTGCCTGCTCCGGGATGGGGCGAGTCTCGATGGCGATGACACCGCCAGCGGCGTTGCCGAACAGCGCGGCCGCCGGGCCGCGCACCACATCGACGCGCGCCACCTGTTCCAGGTCGAGCACGTCCAGCTCGGTCTGGCCGTCGGGCAGGGTGAGCGGCACCCCATCAACCAGCACCTGGATACCGCGGACACCGAAGGCGGCACGGGCGCCGAAACCGCGGATGGCCGGCCGCAGGCCCTGGGCCAGGTTGTAGCGGTTTTGCGCGTAAATGCCGGGCACGGCGTCCAGCCAGTCCGCCAGACTCAGGCCGGCCGAGGTCTCGCCGGGTTGGTGGTCCTGGGAGCTCACGCTGGCCGCCGGCGGCTCGCGCTCGCCTTCAACCAGCAGGGGGTCCAATTGCAGGGTCTGGGCGGATGCCGGCGCACAGAACGCCAGCACCCAAAGCAGTTGGGTTCGCCTCATTCGGCTTCGCGACTGTCGTGCAGGGCCACCAGATCATGCGAGCGCTTGATCAGGTACTGGTGTAACAGCGCCATTTGCTCGACGGGCAGCAGGTGCACGAACGACGGCATGCCGCGGTCGGCCCGCGCACCGGCCACGATCTGATTGAACATCGCATGGGTGTCATCGGACATGTAGCGCAGGTCAGGCACCAGGCCGCTGCTAATCGCTGCCGCCCCATGGCAACCCGCGCAAAGCCCGTGATAGAGCTGACGCCCGGCCTCGATCTGTTCTGCGTTGGCGGTCAGTGCCGGAGGGTTGGGCAGGGTGATCGGGTCATTCTTGGGCGGGGGCAGTGTGGCCTTGCCGCCCAGTTTAAAGGTCAGCACGCGGGACTCGGACTGGCGTCGCACGATGTCTTCAGCAGCACCAGCCGCCACCAGCGCAAAGGTGCCGCCCCAGCCGGCCATGAATGTGACGTACTGTTCGCCATCGATTTCGTAGGTCATCGGCGCGGCGATGACCCCGGTGTTGGCAGGCGACTCCCACAGCAGTTCGCCCGCATCGGCGCTGTACGCGGTGACCCGGCCGTCAGCGGTGCCCTGGAAGACCAGGTTGCCCGCGGTGGTCAAGGTCCCGCCATTCCAGGGGGAGGCATAGTCGACCGCCCAGGCGGCCTCCTGTTTAACCGGATCCCAGGCCAGCAGCTTGCCGGAGAATTGCTGGCCAACGGCCTGCAATGCCGCCGGGTCTTCCGGGATTTTCATCGGCAGCAGGCCCACGTTCCAGAGGTTGAGCGCATGGGCGGGAACCTTGCCTTCATCCTCGAACAGGTGGCCGGTGATCTGTGCCGGTATGTAGACCAGTCCGGTGTCCGGGTTGTAGCTCATCGGCTGCCAGTTATGGGCGCCATAGGGGCTGGGGACGACCAGTTTGGGCGTGTCGCTGTAGTCCGCCAGGCCGGTTTTAATCGGCCGGCCCGTTTCCATATCGATGCCGCTGGCCCAATTGATCGGGACGAAGTTCTCGGCAGAGATCAGTTCGCCCGTGGCGCGGTCCAGCACGTAAAAGAAGCCGTTCTTAGGGGCCTGCATCAGCACCGGCCGAGTGTCGCCGTCGATTTCCATGTCGGCGAGTACGATGTGCTGGGTGGCGGTGTAGTCCCAGGTGTCCCCCGGTGTGGTCTGGTAATGCCAGACATACTCGCCTGTGTCGGGTTTTAGCGCGACGATGGACGACAGGTACAAATTGTCGCCCTTGCCTTCGGACCGGTATTTGATGTTCCAGGGCGAACCGTTGCCCGTGCCGATGTAGAGCAGATCCAGTTCGGGGTCGTAGGCCATGGAATCCCAGACCGTGCCCCCGCCACCCTGCTTGTAGTAGACATCGCCGAACCAGGTCTTCTGGGCCGCTTCCATGGCCGCGTTTTCCGCTGGCTTGTTCGGATCGCCCGGCACGGTGTACCAGCGCCAGAGCTGCTCGCCCGTCTCGGCATCGTAGGCCGAGACATAGCCGCGGACGCCCAGTTCGGCGCCGCCGTTGCCGATGATGACCTTGCCATCGATGATCCGCGGCGCGCCGGTGATCGTGTAGTTCTTCGTGGTGTCGACCGTCTGGGTGGCCCAGACCTGTTCGCCGGTCTTGGCGTCGATGGCGATCAACCGGCCGTCAAAGGCGCCGAGATAGATTTTTCCCTTCCACGGAGCCACACCGCGGTTGACCACGCCGCAGCAGGCGCGGCCGGCAATCGAGCGGTCAATGCCCGGATCGAACTTCCACAGTAGCTCGCCGGTCACGGGATTGAGCGCGTAGACGATGCTGTAGGGGCCGGTGGTGTACATGACCCCGTCGACGACAATGGGCGTGGCTTCCGTGCCGCGGTCCACATCGAGCTTGAAGTGCCAGGCCAGCCCGAGCTGATCGACATTGTCGGTATTGATCTGGTCCAGCGGCGAATGGCGCTGCTCGTCGTAGGTGCGCCCGTGGCTCAGCCATTCGCCGGGCGTTTCGTTGGCTGCGCGGATCCGGTCACCATCGACCCAGGCGGTGCGTTCTTCAGCCGCCTTTGCAGGCGGCGCGGCGGTGGTGTCGCGCTCTCCGGAGCATGCGGCGAGCGTCAGGCCAAGCCCGAGCAGGGCAATGGTTGCGGTGCGCGGGCCTGTGTGCAGGCCGAGTCTGTCCTGGGTTCCCATGGGTGTCTCCTCCCTGAAACGATTGGGTCCGGCCGATGAATCGGCTCTGGTCGATGCAAGGGCCGAGCATATACCAGCTTGCCCCCTGCCTTGCCTAGACCGGGCGTCTCGGCCAGAATATCGCCCCATTTTGCGCAGCAAGGCCGGTGATTCGCCGGCCTTTTTGCTCGCCAAGTCCATCACCGCTCTTTCAGGCCCCAGGTTCATGGCTGACTCCACGTCCCCGCGTCTTCGCGCCAACGCCATCCGCGCTCTGGCCATGGACGCCGTCCAGGCCGCCAACTCCGGTCACCCCGGCATGCCCATGGGCATGGCCGATATTGCCGAAGTCCTCTGGCGCGATGTGCTTAAGCACAACCCCAACAACCCGGCATGGGCGGACCGTGACCGCTTCGTGCTGTCCAACGGTCATGGCTCGATGCTGCTGTATGCGGTGTTGCACCTGACCGGCTATGACCTGGGCATCGACGACCTCAAGGCCTTCCGTCAGCTGCACTCGCGCACGCCCGGTCATCCCGAGTATGCCGAGACGCCGGGCGTGGAAACCACCACCGGGCCATTGGGGCAGGGTATTGCCAACGGTGTGGGCATGGCGCTGGCCGAGCGTTTGCTCGCCGCCGAGTTCAATCTCGATGGCCACGACATCGTCGATCATCACACCTATGTGTTCCTGGGTGACGGCTGCCTGATGGAGGGCATCAGCCATGAGGCCTGTTCGCTGGCCGGCACCCTGGGGCTGGGCAAGCTGATTGCGCTGTACGACGACAATGGCATTTCCATCGACGGCTCGGTCGATGGCTGGTTCCGCGACGATACGCCGGCCCGCTTCGAGTCGTATGGCTGGCAGGTGATCCGCAACGTCGATGGCCATGATGCCGAGGCCGTGCGCGCAGCGCTGGCCAAGGCCCAGGCCGAGACAGGCAAGCCGACATTGATCTGCTGCAAAACCATCATCGGTTTCGGTGCCACCAATGCCGGGTCGGCCGATACGCATGGCGCCCCGCTGGGTGGTGATGGCATTACGGCCGCCCGCTCCACGCTGGGCTGGGATGGCGAGGCTTTCGAGATTCCGGAGGTGGTTCGCACGGCCTGGGATCGACGGGAGCAAGGCGCCGCAGCGGAAGCTGCCTGGAACGAGCGTCTGGCTGCTTATCGTGCGGCTCACCCGGACAAGGCCGCCGAATTCGAGCGTCGGATGGCGGGTGATCTGCCGGCCGATCTCGTCGACAAACTCGCCCGGTTGGTCGAAGACGTTCAGGCCAACGGCAAGAAGAACGCGACGCGCAAGGCCTCACAGGCCGTGCTCAACGCCATTGCACCCGGCATGCCCGAACTGCTGGGCGGTTCGGCGGATCTGACGGGCTCCAACGGCACGATCTGGAAGGGCGTGGAGCCCGTGACGCCAGAGACGGTCAAGGGTCAGTACGTCAACTACGGCGTGCGCGAATTCGGCATGACGGCGATTGGCAACGGGGCCCGGCTACATGGCGGGTTCCTGCCGTTTTCCGGCACGTTCCTGACCTTCTCGGACTATGCCCGCAATGCCGTGCGCCTGGCTGCGCTCATGCGCATTCGAAATATTCTCGTCTATACCCACGATTCCATTGGGCTGGGCGAGGACGGCCCGACCCACCAGCCCATCGAGCACATCGGCAGCCTGCGGCTGATGCCCAACCTGGATGTCTGGCGGCCCTGTGATGATGTCGAGACGGCCGTGGCCTGGGAGTCCGCGCTGCTGCGCCAGGATGGGCCGACGGCGCTGGCACTGACCCGCCAGAACGTCGAGCACCAACCGCGCACGGCCGAGCAGCTCGCAGATGTGCGTCGCGGCGCCTACACCCTGTGGGAACCGGATGCCGAACCGGTCGCCGTGGTCATTGCCACCGGCTCCGAAGTGGAACTGGCCGTCGCCGCTGCCCAGGCCTTGTCGGCCGAGGGTACGCCGACGCGCGTGGTGTCCATGCCCTGCGAGGAAGTCTTCCTGCGGCAGACGCCCGAGTATCAGCAGCGCGTGCTGCCGGCGGCCGTGACCACCCGTGTGGCCATCGAAGCCGGTTCCACCGGGACCTGGTGGCGCTGGGTGGGAGCGACCGGGGCGGTCATCGGTATCGACAGCTTCGGCGTGTCGGCACCGGCTGGTGACGCTTACCAACATTTCGACCTGACGACAGATCGCATCACGAACACCGTGCGCGACTTGTTGAACTAACCGACTAACCAAGGAGAGAACACATGGCTACGAAGATCGCGATCAACGGGTACGGCCGCATCGGCCGCAATGTCCTGCGTGCGCTGTACGAGTCCGGCCGCACCGACGAAATCCAGATCGTTGCCATCAACGACCTGGGCGATGCCAACACCAATGCGCACCTGACCCAGTACGACACGGCCCACGGTAAGTTCCCGGGCACGGTCAGCGTCGAGGGCGATTCCATGGTCGTCAATGGCGACAAGATCAAGGTGCTGGCTAACCGCAATCCGGCCGAGCTGCCCTGGGGCGAGCTGGGCGTGGACGTGGTGCTGGAGTGCACCGGGTTCTTCGCCAGCAAGGACAAGGCCATGGCCCACATCCAGGGCGGTGCCAAGCACGTGGTTGTCTCGCAGCCGGCCGGCTCCGACGTCAAGACCATCGTCTATGGCGTCAACCACGACACGCTGGAATCTGGCGATCAGATCGTCAGCAACGCCTCCTGCACGACCAACTGCCTGGCGCCGGTTGCCAAGGCCCTGCAGGACACCGTGGGCATCGAGTCGGGCCTGATGACGACGATCCACGCGTTTACCAACGACCAGGTGCTGACCGACGTTTATCACTCGGATCTGCGTCGTGCGCGCTCGGCCACGCAGTCCATGATTCCGACCAAGACCGGTGCCGCCGCGGCCGTGGGTCTGGTGTTGCCGGAACTCAAGGGCAAGCTCGACGGCTTCGCGATCCGCGTGCCGACGATCAACGTGTCCATTGTTGACCTGACCTTCAAGCCGGGTCGTGCGACCACGGCGGACGAGATCAACCAGATCATGAAGGACGCCGCCAGCTCCGGTCCGTTGTCCGCCGTGCTGAACTACAACGACGCACCGCTGGTCTCCATCGACTTTAACCACGATGCCGCCTCCAGCACCTTTGATGCCGGCCTGACCCGCGAAATCGATGGCGGTCTGATCAAGGTCTGCTCCTGGTACGACAACGAATGGGGTTACAGCAACCGCATGCTGGACACCACGTTGGCCTTGGCCAAGGCCTGATCCAGGCCGATGGCGCCGTGACGGGTGGCGAGCGCATGGGGCGCCCACCCGTCATCGCCCGCGATCCCACCGTGCAGGCGGCCCGCTCGATCTGAGTCGGCCGCCTGTATGGCTTCAGCGGGTCCCCCTATTTTCTGGCGTCGGCATGTCGAGCTGCCCGCGCCCGCCGTTCGCCGGATGCGAATGGCCTGCTTCGAGGAGCACTGCATGAAACGCATGACCGACCTGGACCTGGCCAATAAGCGGGTCCTGATTCGCGAAGATCTCAATGTGCCGCTGGACGGCGGTCGCATCACCTCTGACGCCCGGCTCAAGGCCGCCCTGCCCACGATTCGTGCGGCGCGTGATGCCGGTGCCCGCGTCATGATCATGTCTCATCTCGGCCGACCCACCGAGGGTCAGCCCGAGGCCAAGTACAGCCTGCAGCCTGTCGCCGAGTGGCTGGGCGAAGCCCTGGGCGCGCCCGTGCCGCTGATTACCGACTGGCTCACCATGGATGCGCCGAATCCTGGCGATGTGGTGTTGTGTGAGAACGTGCGCTTTCTCGAAGGGGAGAAGGCCGATGACGAGCAGCTGGCCAAGCGCATGGCGGCGCTGTGCGACATCTACGTAATGGACGCCTTCGGCACCGCGCATCGGGCCCAGGCGTCGACGCATGGCGCCGGCAAGTTTGCCCCGGTGGCTTGCGCCGGGCCGCTGCTGGCCGCTGAGTTGGATGCGCTGGGCCAGGCGCTGGGCGACCCCGCGCGGCCGCTGGTTGCGATCATCGGCGGGTCCAAGGTGTCATCCAAGCTGGGTGTCATCGAATCGCTTATCGACAAAGTCGACCAGCTCGTGCTCGGTGGCGGCATCGCCAACACTTTCTTGGCCGCGACCGGTGTGACCGTAGGGGCGTCGCTGCATGAGCCGGATCTGATCGAGACGGCCCAGCGAATCATGGCCGCCGTCAAGGCCAAGGGCGGCGATATTCCGCTGCCCAGTGACGTGGTCGTTGCCACTGCGTTTTCTGCCGACGCACCAGCCACGGTGAAGCCGGTGGACCAGATTGGCGAGCAGGACATGGTGCTCGACGTGGGGCCCGATACCCGCAAGACGTTGGCGGCGTTGCTCGATGGTGCGGGCACCATCGTCTGGAACGGCCCCGTCGGCGTGTTCGAGTTCGATCAGTTTGCCGGCGGCACCGAGGCCATGTCCCAGGCCATCGCAGGCTCAGATGCCTTTTCGATTGCGGGCGGCGGCGACACCCTTGCGGCCATCGACAAGTACGGCATCGAACAGCAGGTCTCCTATATCTCGACGGGCGGTGGCGCCTTTCTGGAATTCCTGGAAGGCAAGACGCTGCCCGCAGTCGCCATGCTGCAGGCCCGCGCCTAGCCGTCTTGCGCCCGGCGGCCGGAGCGCCTGCTCATCGGCTGCCGGGATACTCTAGGATTAGACGCAGAGCGCCCCCGGCTGCGGGTGGCCACAGCCCTAGCGCCGCGCCGTGCGCTCCACCGATGCTCAAAAGACTCAGGACACCATGACCAATCGATTTGAGGGAACCGAACGCTACGTCGCCACCGATGACTTGAAGCTGGCCGTGAATGCGGCGGTGGCGTTGGGCCGTCCGCTGCTGATCAAGGGCGAGCCCGGGACCGGCAAGACGCTGCTGGCGCAGGAAGTGGCTCAGTCGCTTGGCAAGCCTTTGTTCGAATGGCATATCAAATCGACGACCAAGGCCCAGCAGGGGCTTTACGAATACGACGCGGTCTCGCGGCTCCGTGACTCCCAGTTGGGCGAAGAGAAGGTTCACGACATCGCCAACTACATCGTCCGTGGGCCTTTGTGGGAGTGCTTCCAGTGTGACGAGCAGCCCGTGCTGCTGATCGACGAGATCGACAAGGCCGACATTGAGTTCCCGAACGACTTGCTGCGCGAGATCGATCGCATGGAGTTCGATGTTTACGAAACCCGTGAAACCATCACGGCAAAATACCGGCCGATCATCATCATTACCTCCAACAATGAAAAAGAATTGCCGGACGCCTTCCTGCGCCGCTGCTTTTTTCATTACATCCGTTTCCCGGACAAGGACACGATGCAGGCGATTGTCGATGTCCATTTCCCCAAGCTGAAGCCGGAACTGCTGCGGGTGGCCATGGAAATCTTCTTCGACCTGCGCGAGGCGCCGGGGCTTAAGAAAAAGCCATCGACATCGGAATTGATCGACTGGCTCAAGCTGCTGCTGGCTGAAGATATCGACGCCTCCACGCTGCGTGAGGCCAGTAGCAAGCAATCGCTGCCGCCGCTTTACGGAGCGCTGATCAAGAACGAGCAGGACATCCACCTGTTCGAGAAGCTGGTGTTCATGCAGAGACGCGGCGCCTAGGCGAGACGGGTCTGGTCGCCTGTTCGGGGCGGCACTGTGGTGGCGCAGCGGTCGGCAAGCGTGTTTCCCTAACGCCTTCAGGGTTTGATCATTCGGCAGGGAGGCTGGCATGTGTGATACGCGATGGGCTCGGTGGTGTCTTGGGTTGCTGGTTGGCCTCTGGTCCGGATTGGCGGGCGCGGAGGCGGCCGCCTGGCACGGTGAGCTTGCGTTGGGGCAGTGGAGTTTCGATGCCAGCGGCCAGGTGCGGGATACCTCCGATCAGGTCGACTTCACGGATTTGTCCAACGAAGGCAACGGGCAATCCTATTTCCGTTTAGGCGCCTCGCCGCCGGGGCGTTGGTGGCCCGATGTGCTGCTCGAGCGTCAGGGGCTGCAGGCAGGTGCCACCGGACAGACCGACGGCGCGCTGATCTTGCCGGGATCGACGGGAACCGCCCGTGCGGATTTCGATTTGACGGCCTTATCCCTGACGCTGCCGTTGATTACAGAGGGTGTTCGGCTCGGCCTGGGCGTCATGATCGAGAACGTCGATGGCCTGGTGACGCGCCAGGAGGACGGAGAAGCCGCGCAGACCGACCGATACGACGAGACGTATCCACTGGCGTTGCTGCGGGCGGATGTGGCGCCGTTCGGCCCGATTACGTTGCGGGTCGAAGCCGCCTATGTCGAATCGGGCGCCGACCGGGCCATCCACGCCCGGGGGAGCCTGTTGTGGCCTGTCATCGCCCCGCTGGGATTGGAGTTTGGTCTGCAGTCCCGCCGTTATCGCTTTACGACCAGCAACTATGCCGTCGACGCCGAGTTTCGCGGCGGATACATGGGGATGTTGTTGAAGTTCTAGGGTTTATGTGACTCGGCCCGGGCTTCCCCAGGTCGTCCTAGATGCCCGCCATTGATCGGCCTACGGTCCGTCAAATTTGTTTTGAACGGTGGAATACGCGGAGTCAACCGCTAAGGTGACCGTTCGTCGGATGTCATACAATCGTGCATGGTTTTCCTGATCGCATGCGTAGAATGCGATTGAGCTGGCCTGTCCGGGTCAGTATTGAAGACGCTGAAATGTCCAGCGCCGTTGTTTGAAAGAGAGAAGGAATGTCTGAAGAGATCGAAGGAACCGTCAAGTGGTTCAATGACGAGAAGGGATTCGGATTTGTCGAGCGCGCAGGCGGCAAAGACGTGTTTGTCCATTTCAGCGCAATTAATGGCTCCGGACGCCGGACGCTGCATGAAGGCCAGAAGGTCACCATGCGCGTCGTGCAGGGTCAGAAGGGACCGCAGGCTGAGAACGTTACACCGCTCTAAGCCGGTTAGCAGTCCAAAAAAGGCGGGCAAAAGCCCGCCTTTTTTAATGCCTGCTAAGAAATTAGACGCCGAAATCGAAGCGCACGCCCAGCATTAATTCGTCGATTTCTGCCTCATCATAGGTTTCGTAGTCCAACGTCACGCTGAATCCTTGGTCGAGGCCAAGCACCGCTCCAAAACGCACCAAGGTTTCATTGTCGTCGTCGATGTCGAGCCGCTTGTATCGCGCGTGCAGTTCAAAGTTGTCGGACAACATGGCACGCAGGCCACCTTGCAGCCCGTATCCGCTTTCACTCTCGTCTCCCGAACCAAAGCCGGGCACGTTCACCTCGACCTCGGCATCCTCATAGGTCAGCGCGCCAAAGGCGCTGATCAGTTCACTCTCTCCGACTGGCCCGGCCACCCCGATGCCCAGGCTCAGGACGGACAATTCCAGCGAGGAGCCGCCGTCTTCGAATTCGCGGGTGGAGTACTCGCCGATGAAGAATGCGCCGTCGGCAAACGACGCCACCATCTCTCCGCCGAAGCCATCACCCTCGGTGTCGTCTTCCGCCTCGGAATCGATGTAGCTGATATCAAGGTAATCGTAAGAGGGGCCTTGTGCGGCGGCTGCGAACGGGGCGAGCGCGAGACCCGCGGCCAATCGTTTGAAAGACATCAGAGCATCATTCCCTTGATTGTAAGATCGGGCGCCAATCTGCCAGTTGCCGGACGGATTGGCAAAATGGGCTTGTTGAAACGAGAAACGGCGGGCGCTGGGCCCGCCGTTTCTGGGTGTTGGCGATGACCGCCGGTTCAGCCTAGAACAGCATGCTGACGCCGAGCTTGACGTCGGTGAGGTCCAATTCGTTGTTGTTGTCGTCTTCGAGTCCGGTCAGACGGTAGTCAGCGAACAGGCCGATATTGGGGGTGATGTCGAAGCTGGCGCCCAGGGTGTACTCCAGGCCATCGACATCGTCCAGCGTGAGGTAGCCCAGCTCGCCCTTGAACCGCAGCTGCTCGGTGGCCGCAATCAAGATGCCTCCATGCAATCCGAAGCCATCTTCGTCGTCGCCGTTACCGTCAAACTGCAGGTATTCGCCCTGACCGTAGAAGGTCAGTCCTGCGGTCGATTCCATGGAATGAAATCCAAGGCCGAGACGGAGCTGGTCAATTTCGATCTCGAAGTCATCGGTTTCTGCGCTTTGATATTCCGCGTCGATGAAAGCTTGCTCGCCCACTCGGAATGAGCCAGAAATGCCGAAACCATCGCCGTCATCGTCGACGCCGCCAATCTCCAGGTTGGTGGAGACCAGATAGGCATCGACGTGCTGGAACGGATCTGACGCCATGCTTGCCATCGGCAGGCTGGCCAGAAGAGAACCCAAAAGCAGTTTGTTCATTTCGACTCCTTTAGATACAACCGCGTGCACACGCTGCCCGCCCCACAATGGGGCGCTTCTCCGAACAGGCGTGTGCGTGGAATCCCGGCATTCTTCCCGCGCCGGGTGACAGGCATATTGCCATTGTGCTGCAGAACGAAGAAAGATCTTGGTTGATGCAGCCGTACGGAGCCTAAAGGCATGCACTATTGCAGTGCAAACACAAACGCCCCATGACGGGGCGTTTGGTGAGGCGAGCGGGCGGCAGGCTTGCCGCGACCGGCTAGTCGTCGAAGTTCGGGGTGTACAGCGGCTCGTTCTGCGAGGCGAACCAGGCAGCCAGGTGCTTGATGTCGTCCTTCGACAGGTTGGCTGCGAAGCCCTTCATGATGGCGTTGTTGCGCTCGCCCGTCTTGTAGGCCGTGAGCGCATGGGCCAGGTAGTCAGGATGCTGTCCGGCAAGAATCGGGTACTGGGTGATTCCGGATGCGCCGGTGGCGCCATGGCAGGCCACGCAGGCCTGTGAGAGCTGTTCGCCCTTGGCCGGGTCTCCAGTGGGGACCACATCCACATCATCACCCACCTGCGGTGCCTGGGTGACATAGGCGGCGATGTGCTTGATCTGCTCTTCGGTCAACGACGCCGCCTGCGCGACCATGGTCGGGTGCTTGCGCTGACCGGTCTTGTAAGCCGTCAGCGCTGCCACGATGTATTCGGGGTGCTGACCACCAAGGCGCGGGACGCGAAAGGTCGGATAGGCATTCGTGTAGCCGGCAATGCCGTGGCAGCCAGCACAGGTGTAGGCCAGCGCTTCGCCTTTTTCGGCGTCGCCATCCTGAGCCCAGACCGTGGAGACAGAGGCCAGCGCGACCACGCAGGCGAGTTTCGCAAGTCGAATCATCGGATTAAGTCGTCAAGGAAGTTGAGGCAAGCGCTGCCAGCGGGGCCGCAATGGTCCGCGAAGCATCAAATGGAGTCAATCACGGAGGATACCATTGATCGCCCCTGCTTGGCCTGTTCTGGGTCGGCAGGCACCGTCGGCGAGGGCGTCGGGCTGCGCCACGGAAAACATCAGTCACCGAGCCTGTCCAAAGGCTACGTTACTATCGCCGCTCCATTGAACCGGAGCCCCCGCAATGCTCTATACCGCGACCGCGGTGACGGCGGCCTTAAGCGGCCTGTTGATCCTGATTCTTGCCCTGCGTGTGTCCCAGCTCCGCATCCAGCATCAGGTCTCGCTGGGTGATGGCGGGCATGCCCCCTTATTGCGGGCTATTCGTGCACATGCGAATGCGACCGAGCACACACCGATCTTCCTGATCATGTTGTTGCTGCTGGAGCAGTGGGCGCCTGCCTTGGCTGTGTGGGTGCTGGGTTTGGTGTTTGTGTTCGCGCGGCTGTTGTTCTCCACGGCGTTGCTGCGTCGCAGTTTCAGTCGATCCCGCCAGGTGGGCGCCGGTTTGACGTATCTCAGCGCGTTGGTGGTGGCCGTGTGGTTACTGATCGCTGGACTGACCCAGGCCCTGGCGTGACCGAGGCCCGCGAGACCGTCGATGACGTGGCCGCTGTCGACCTCGGGTCCAACAGTTTTCACATGATCGTGGCCCGTCCGCGCGGACAGGAGATTACGGTTGTCGACAAGCTGCGAGAGCCGGTGCGACTGGGCGCGGGGCTAGATGCCGACAAGCAGCTGTCTGCCGAGGCCCAGCAACGGGCGATGGCCTGCCTGGAGCGATTCGGGCAGCGGCTGCGGCCGATTCGGACGGGGCGGGTGCGTATCGTCGGGACCAACACGCTGCGGCGCATGCGGCGGCCGGAACAATTTCTGAGCGCAGCCGAGCAGGCACTGGGCCATCCAGTGGAGGTGATCTCCGGCGTTGAAGAGGCCCGGCTCATCTACGGTGGTGTGGTCCACGGCCTGGGTGCGGAGCAACCGAGCCGCCTGGTGATCGATATTGGTGGGGGCAGCACCGAAGTTATCATCGGCGAGCGTGATCAGCCCCGTTTGCTTGAATCCGTGCGCATGGGCTGTGTGTCGTTTACCGATCGATTCTTTGGCGGCGGCAACATCACCCGAAAGCGGTTCGTGGCCGCGCGCATGGCCGCAAGGCTGGAGACGGAGTATCTGGTGGCCGACTACCGGGCCGCCGGCTGGGACGTTTGTATCGGTGCATCGGGCACGGTGCGGGCCATCGCAAAAGTCATTGCCGGCTGTGGCTGGGGTGATGGTGCCATCACCCCGGAAGGCCTCGACCAGCTCGCCGATCACATGGTGGGCTTGGGCAGTATCGATGCGCTGAACCTCGATGGTTTGCGCGAGGACCGAAAGCCCATCTTCCCCGGAGGATTGGCGGTGCTGGCCGGACTGTTCGATGCGCTGAACATCACACGTATGACCGTCTCGGATCGCGCCCTGCGCGAGGGCGTGATCTATGACCTGCTCGGGCGTCTCAGCGATCACGATGTCCGGCATGACACGGTGGCGGGGCTTGCACGCCGTTTCGGTGTGGATGCTGCGCATGCCGACAGTGTGCGGGCCACCGCCATGGCGATGCTGGACGGTGTGGAGGACGGTTGGTCAGAGCTGGCGGGTGACACCGCTGCCCGGCAGCTGCTGAGTTGGGCCGCCCAGTTGCACGAGATCGGCTTATTCGTCGCGCATGGCTCGTATCACAAGCACGGCGAATACCTGGTGCGCAACGGTGACCTCCACGGATTTTCGCAATTGGATCAGCGCATGCTGGCGGCGCTGGTGCGCCTGCACCGAGGCAAGTTCCGACCTTCGGTACTCGATGGCGTCCCGCAGCCGGCCCGTGAGCGGATCCTGCGGCTGGCGATTCTGCTGCGACTGGCAGTGATTCTGCGCCGCGGTCGTACGCATGATCCCATGCCTGCCGTTGTCATTCAGGTGCGGGAACAGCAGGTGAGCATCCAGTTCGATGCCCAGTGGCTGGCTGATCATGCGCTGACCCGAGCCGGCCTCGAGCAAGAGCAGGCCTTGCTCAAGCCGGCGGGGTACAAGCTGCGCGTGCGCGAGGCCTGAGCACAGCGGGGCCGATCAAGCAGCCTGTGCCCTAGCCTTCCATCAAGGCCTGTTGTGCACAGATTGCGGGTTCGCCCGCCGGCGCTCGCGTGTAGCTGCCATCGGCAGCCATTTCCCAAGCCTGGGTGTTATCGGCCAGATACAGCTCCAGCTCGTCGACGATGCGCTGCGCGAGCTTTTTGTCCAAGACCGGAAATGCGGTTTCCACCCGCCGGAACAAATTGCGCTCCATCCAATCCGCGCTGGAGCCGTACAGCGCCGGCTGGCCGTTATTGGCGTAGTAGTAGACCCGGGTGTGTTCGAGGAAACGGCCGACGACCGAGCGTACGCGGATGCGCTCCGACAGGCCCGGAACGCCTGGCCGCAGGCAGCACATGCCGCGGATGACCAGATCGATTTCCACGCCTGCGGCTGAGGCGGCGTACAGGGCGTCAATCACCGAGCGCTCGGTGAGCGAGTTCATCTTGGCGATGATCCGGGCCGGGCGTCCGGCCCGCGCATGCTCGGCCTCGCGCTCAATGCACTCGATCACACCGGGGTGCAAGGTAAAGGGGGATTGCAACAGCTTGTCCAGCTTCAGGACCTTGCCGAGACTGGTGAGCTGAAGAAACACGCGGTGCACGTCTTCGCCGATGGCCGGGTTGGCGGTCAACAGGCCATAGTCGGTGTAGAGGCGGGCCGTGCGGGGGTGGTAGTTGCCCGTCGACAGGTGGCTGTAGTGCACCAGCCGTCCCTGCTCGCGGCGCACGATGAGCACCATCTTGGCGTGTGCCTTGTGCCCCACAACACCATAGACGACATGGGCGCCGGCCTCCTGCAGGGCCTCGGCAAGGCCGATGTTGTCCGCCTCGTCAAAACGGGCACGCAGCTCGACCACGACGGTGACCTCCTTGCCGGCGTGGGCCGCCTTGATTAGGGCATCCACCACGGCCGAGTCGGTGCCGGTGCGGTAAAGGGTTTGCTTGATGGCGAGGACCTGCGGGTCGCGGGCCGCGGCGCGTAGCAGCTCGACGACCGGCGCGAACGAATCAAACGGATGGTGGAGCAGGACATCCTTGCGGCTGATGGTGTCGAAGATGCGGTCCTGTCCCAGGCTGGACGACAGACGCGCGGTAAACGGTGGATATTTGAGGTCGGGTCGATCGACCAGATCACCCAGGGCCATCAGTCGGTTGAGGTTCACGGGGCCGTCGACGCGGAACAAGTCATCCTCGGTCAGTCCCAGCTTGTCGAGCAGGTACTGCCAGACGCCGTCGGGACAGTTGTGTGCCACTTCCAGCCGGACCTCATCGCCGTATTGCCGCTGCGGCAGTTCACCTTCTAATGCCAGCAGCAGGTCGTCGACCTCTTCCTCGTCAACAAAGAGCTCGGAATTGCGGGTGACACGGAACTGGTAGCAACCGGACACCGTCATGCCGGGGAATAATTCATCCACATACGCGTGAATCACCGACGAGAGAAACACGAAATCGTGGGGCCCGGTGCCCGGCACCTCCGGCGGAATCTGGATGAGCCGGGGGAGCGAACGCGGCGCCCCCACCACGGCGAATCGCGCGGTGCGGCCAAAGGCGTCCTTGCCATCGAGCGAGACGACAAAGTTCAGGCTCTTGTTGATGATGCGCGGAAACGGATGGGCTGGATCGAGCCCGATGGGCGAGAGCACCGGCAACAGTTCCTGGTGAAAGTACTCACGCAGCCAAGCGTCTTGCGCCGCGTTGGAGGCCCAGTCCACCCGTCGAACAAAGCGAATGTTCTCCTGCTCCAGTGCAGGGATGAGCACCGCATTGAGGGTTCCGTACTGCTCGGCAACGAGTCGATGGGCGCGTTCACTGATCTGCCCCAGCAAGGTTGTGGGCAGGATGTTGTCCGGCCCCGTCTGGACTGCACCCACCTCGGCCATTTGCTTGAGACCTGCCACGCGCACCTCGTAGAACTCGTCGAGATTGGAGCAGGAAATGCAAAGAAACTTCATGCGTTCGATCAGCGGAACACGGTCGTCCTTGGCCTGTTCGAGCACGCGCTGGTTGAACTCCAGCAGCGAGAGCCAGCGGTTGATGTAGTGGTCTGGCTGGTAGCTATCCGCGGCGGGCGTCGCGTTGTCGGTCATGAGGTGTCTTTAGCTCGGGTCAGCAATGTGTTGCACTGCATGCGGGAAAGCGCGTGCGTGTGGCAGGGATGCATCCAACGTATGAGCCTGCGATTGCTGTATGACAGCCCGATGAAGAATGCGTGTCACGGCCCTGTCAAATCAAATCGGCAAGCTGCGCGCCAGTTCAGGAGGACACCATGACCCAGACACGATTGGCCTACTCGCTGGCCGCCCTCTCGACCCTCGCCGCCGCCGGCTGCGCGGTTCCGCATACCTATCAGGGGACGGATGCGATGCCCCCGGCGATCACCGAGCCGGCCGGCCCGGTCATCGACACGTCGGACTACTACGAGGCGCATCACGAAGGGCGCGTCTATGTATTCGACGATTTCACGACGTACAAGGCGTTTTTGGAGTACGGCCATACGCCTTACCGGCTCGTACGCATCGGCGAGGGGCCGGACGGCCAGACCCTGGTCTTTGGTCTGACCGATGAGGACAAGGCCAAGCGTGAGGGCATTGCCTCGGTCGCCTTATACGATGGCGAGCTGTCGGGCACGGATCCGTTCTACGGCGAAGTGCTTTACGACGGTCGGTTCTACGTATTCGATCGCTGGGAAGACCTGCAGGCGTTTAAGGTCACCTGGGAGGCGCCCTATCGGTTCACCGAGATTGGCGCCGGCACGGCAAATCGTACGGTGGTTTACGTCCTCAACGACGACAATAAGACCCGGCGGCCCGAGGCCCTGATGGCGCGCTTTCGGTCACGCCACCAGCAGCGGTAGCGACACGGGTTGGGCCGGGGCGGATTAGGCGGCCCGGTCCAGCACGGCCACGCGTTCCGGGTAGTCCGTGAACAGCCCGTCGACGCCCAGGGCGCGGAGCCGCTCGATCTCCTCGGGTTGATTCACGGTATAGACGTAAATCGCCAGCCCGCGTGCCCGCGCGTCCGCGAGCAGGTTGGGCGCCAGAAATTCATGCGACAAATGGACGGAGACCGCGCCCAGCGCCTCGGCGCTCGCTGCGTAGTCCAGCGGTACACCGCAGTAAAGCGCGCCGACGGCGATGCGTGGCTCTAGCGCCTTGACCTGCCGAAGCTCATGCAGGTCGAAGCTCGAGACGAGGATTTCGGACCAGTCCCAACCCAGGACCTGCACGGCGTGGCGAATTTGGTGCACGATCACCTCCGCCAAACCACGCGCCTTGAGTTCCAGGTTAAGGCCTGCTCGGCGGTCGATGCACTCGATGGCCTGTTGCACCGTCGGTACGTGTTGACCCCGCCCGGCATCCAACGCGTCCAGGTAGTCCGGGGTGACTTCGGCAACCCGGCCGCGACCGTTGGTGCTGCGGTCCAGTGTCATGTCATGCATGAGCACCGGGCGTCCGCCATTGAGATGAACGTCGACCTCGATCCAGTCTGCGCCCAGGCGTATCCCGGTTTCGATGCCCAGTAGTGTGTTCTCCGGAGCGTGACCGCGGGCACCGCGGTGGCCAAAGACCAGCGGATGCGGATTGCGCAAGCGCGGGGCGGGTGTGATGTGCCGGATCGACATATCGCAGCCTCCTGACGGATGGCGTCACTGGCAACCGGGAGGAGTGACGGGCCCGGTATCAACCCGTCTGCGCCAACGCGCGGTGGGTGCAGGCCGCCAGTATCCGCCCGGCGCGTGACATTTTGGTTGCGCTCAGGGCTGCAGGCCTGCGGGATTCGTGACTGGCGTCGCGGTCTGATGGCCGCTTGAGTCCAGCTGGCCGTGGATGACGCGATCACGTCCCGCCCGCTTGGCCTGATACAGCAGGCGATCGGCCAGGCACATGAAATCCCGCATGGTCGAGTGCGACAGAGGCGTGCCCACAGCGGCACCAATACTGACGGTGACCCGGATCGGCTGCTCGCTGTCCGGGTGGACGACGAGATTGCGGATCCGGTGCAGGACGCGTTCAGCCAGCACCACCGCTTGCGCGGCGTCCACCTCGTAAAACGCCAGCAGGAATTCTTCGCCGCCCATGCGCCCGGCCAGATCCAGGGGACGCTGGCAGGCGATGCGCAATTCCTCGCCCACGCAGCGAATCACCTCATCGCCGGCGAGGTGGCCGTACCGATCATTCACTCGTTTGAAGTGGTCGATGTCTACGCAGAGCAGGCAGAGGGAATTGCGCTGTCGCATGGCCATGCGCAGCACCCGATCCATCTGGTCCTCAAAGGCGCGCCGGTTCAGCAAGCCCGAGAGATCGTCATACGTCGCCGACCACATCAGGGATTCGCGGGCCATCCAGGCACGGCGCGCGGTCAGCTCAACGGACAGGCTGGCGACCACGGCAATGGCACAGAGGCAGACAAAGACCAGATAGTCGCGTGTGGCGAAGGCCTCCGGGGCGGCGTGCATGGCGGCGGAGCCGGTGGCCAGGGTCAGTATCGCCATCAGCACACCCGACAGCAGGCGGGCTCGAACCAGTACGCAAAAAAGCAGCGGGCAAAGTGCCAGCCCGGTGAGTGGCTGGTCCGGGCTGAGGCGTCCCAGCGCCACGGTTAGCTGTGCGCTGTACGCCAGGCCCAAGGCAGCCAGCGTGAAGGTGGCCACCGTCGACAGGGCATACCAGGGCCGGTGGAGCAGGGTGGCCGCGCAGGCCAGGGCGGCGAGGGGGATGAGCCAGACCGTCCACGCCTGCCAACCCTCATGCACGCTGGCGGGTGCGCCCAGCAGCGCCGTATCCAGCAGCGGACGCGGGACGGTTAGCACCAGGCAGGCGATCACCATGGCCCAGCGGCCCAGTCGCCCCCCGTCTCTGAAGCGGGTCCTAAATTCCCGCTCCGATGGCTTCGAGGCAAAGCGCAGCCCCGAATAGTCGATTTGAATCCCCATCCCCCGTCTGTCGATCCGGTGGTGTGCCCCGATGGCGTTTAGTCTGCGGTTTGCCGGTACGCCGCGCCAGCATGTCGAGACGGCCGGTCATGATGAAGTCGTCGCCGGCTGGCGGGTACAGCCCGGCGCGATCCGGCTGGCTCATGCTAATATCCGCGCCCCATGCCGGCGCGCACTCGCGGCCGGAACCAAGAATTCATCTGATCGGTTGAGGCGTAGCCGTGGACTCAAACCACGACAAGGTATTTGTCACAACATTTCTGGGCGTAATCGGCTTTCTGGTTGCGCTGACCGTGGTGATCGCGGTGATCGCCGGTGTGATCACCTCCGAAGAAGACACCGACGAGATTCGCCAGATCACCCGCGAGCGCGTGCAGTCACGGATTGCGCCTGTGGGCCAGGTCATCACCGACCCGAATGCGATTCAGGTTGCCAGCAGCGCCGACGCGGGTGGTGAGGATGCGCGTTCGGCCGAGGACATCGTCCAGGGCTTGTGCGCCGGCTGTCACAGCGCCGGCGTGGCCGGTGCGCCCAAACTGGATGACACCGCAGCCTGGCAGGCACGTCTGGATGCCGAAGGTCGCGACGGGCTCGTGAACAGCGTGATCAATGGCAAGGGCGCGATGCCGCCGATGGCCGGTGATCCCTCGCTCTCCGAGGCCCAGGTTCAGGAGTCTGTGGACTTGATGCTGGAACAGGCGGGCGTCTAAACCTCCGCTTGCTGCCCGTGCCATGCAGGCGCGGCAGTATTGTCCAACAACGGCCGCTTTTGCGGCCGTTGTTGTATGGGATGCCCGGTGGTTAGTCCGACTCGGCGTTCTGCGCCGAGCGGGCCCCGAAGCGGGCCCGTAACGCTTCGATCTGCTTTTGACGTTGGGCCTGTTGTTCTGCGGCATCGGCGGCCGCATCGGGCCAGTCCACATCGGCTTCGGGGAGTTCCTGCAGGAACCGGCTGGGCGGGACGTCCACGAGCTCACCGCCTCGTTTGATCTGCTGGGGCACCGTGAGCGTCAGCGTGGCCTGGGCGCGGGTGATGCCCACGTAGAACAGGCGCCGCTCCTCGTCCACGTCTTCGGTGTTCTCGTGGGGGAGAATGCCGTCGACCATCCCGACGATGAACACGTTGGGGAATTCCAGGCCCTTCGAGGCATGCAGCGTGGCCAGCTGGACCTCGTCCTTGCCCTCTCCGTCATCCTGCTTTTCCAGCATGTCGACCAGACTGAAATGGTTGACTACGTCGTCCAGGCTGCGCTCGTCCTCGGCCAGTCGTCGGGTCCAGTCCATCAGTTCGTCGACCAGCTTGAGCTTGCGGTCCGCGCGCACCTTGTCGGGCGTGGTCGCGGCCAGCCAGTCTCGATAGGCCAACTCGGCGATGATTTCGGCGAGGATGTGGTCGGGACGCATATGGGCCGTCGTGCGTGATTGCCGCTCATGCCAGTTGCAGAAGCGCGCCAGCTCCGCGCCCTGCCGGCCGCTGATCAGCCCTAGCGCGCTGGCTTCCTGGGCTGCCTGCAACAGGGCGCAGCCGCGTTCCTGAGCGTAGTTGCCCAGCCGCTGCAGCGTGGCTGGGCCCAATTCACGGCGCGGCACGTTAATGATGCGCAAAAAGGCCCGGTCGTCGTCCGGATTGGCCAGCAGGCGCAGATAGGCCACCAGGTCCTTGACTTCGGCGCGATCAAAAAACGAACGGCCTCCGGTCATTTTGTAGGCGATGCCCTGGGCCCGCAGGGCCTGCTCGATGAGTCGCGCCTGATGATTGCTGCGGTACAGGATGGCGTAGTCAGACCAGTTGTCGTTGCTGCGAATCCGATGGGTTTGCATGCGGGAGACCACCCGCTCGGCTTCGACCGTGTCATCCGGCACGTTGAGCACGCGAACCTTGGTGCCTTCGCCCAGCGCGCTCCACAACGTCTTTTCGTACAGGCGCGTATTGCGCTCGATGACCGAGTTGGCCGATCGGAGAATCCGGCTGGTACTCCGGTAGTTCTGTTCCAGCTTGATGACCTGCAGCTCGGGGTAGTCCACCTTGAGATCGGCGAGGTTCTCCGGCCGAGCGCCGCGAAACCGATAAATCGACTGGTCATCATCGCCCACCACGGTGAACCGGGCCCGTACACCCACGAGTGCGCGCATCATCGCGTACTGCACGGGGTTGGTGTCCTGGTACTCGTCGACAAGCAGGTAGCGGATGCGCCTTTGCCAGCGGTTGCGGACGGATTCGTCGTCCTGCAGCAGGCGAGTGGGTTTGACGATGAGGTCATCAAAGTCCACGGCGTTATAGGCCGCCAGATGCGCTTCGTATTGCTCGTACAGGCGGGCCAACGTGGCGTCGGCTTCGGATTCTGCGGCCGCAGCCGTGTCCGCCGGACTGAGGAGCAGCTGCTTCTGATCCGAGATCCACCGCAGGGCGATTTTGATGCGATCGGGCTCCGTGACACCGAGGTCGCGAATCAGCGCCGAGGTGTCTTCGGCATCCAGAATCGACACGTTCGCGCGCAGGCCGATGGCGTCGTGCTCTTCGCGCAGCAGGTCCAGGCCCAGGCGATGGAAGGTGGAAATCGTCATCTGCCCAACTGCATCGCGGCGCACGCGTTTGCCCACGCGCTCGCGCATTTCCCGGGCGGCCTTGTTGGTGAAGGTCACCGCTGCGATATGCCGCGGTTCGACGCCGGCATGCTCGATGAGATAGCCAATTTTTTCAGTGATGACGCGGGTCTTGCCGCTGCCCGCGCCTGCCAGCACGAGCAGTGGGCCGGAGACATGCTCGACGGCAGCCTGTTGTCGGTCGTTCAGTTTCGGCATGGGCCTTGCTTCGAGGAGAGGGCGGCCGCGCGTTGTGCGCCGCAGCACCGGGTCGCGGGATGAGTTTGCGGCGCGGACAGTAAACGTCGAACTGAGTCTCTACAACTTGAATCAGGGGATCACAGCACTCGGCGGGGTTCGAGGAATCAGAGCCCACAGGGGGCCATAGCGGCCTGAGTAGCGAATCCGCCACCTTGCGTGGCATGTGGATTGCTACGCATGAGCGGGTTCGCAGTCACTGGGCTGTGTTCCGCGGAACTATCAATGTTTAGGAGTAAGGGGCGTAACCAAATGGAATTCAAACGTTCAATCTTGAGCGCAGCAATCGTTGGCGCGACAGTCTTTTCCAGCACTGCTGCGGCCGAAACCAGCGTCAATGCAGGCTTCATGAGCGACTACCTTTTCCGTGGCATTCCGCAAAGTGGCGGCACCGCGGCATTCGGTGGTATTGACTACGCGGATGCTTCGGGCTTTTATGCTGGAGCCTGGGCTGCTCAGATCGGATTCGCTGGCGGTGCAGGTGGTGCTGGTTCAGAGCTGGACCTATACGCTGGTTTCTCTGGCGAATCTGAGACTCTGGGCTACGACTTTGGCGCGATCTACTACTACTACTCAGAAGAGGATGAAGCGGTTTCCTCTGCGAACGAGCCAGACCCTTCTAACAATACCTTTGAGCTGTACGGAAGTCTTTCGGCTGGTATGTTTTCGCTGGGCTTGTATTTTGCGCCAGACACTTACTTCTCCTTCGATGGCGAGGCTATTGGCATCAGCGTTGGTTTTTCCGCGCCCATCACTGACGCGATGACATTTGATGTGAGCCTGCAGCACAACTCTGGTGATGGTAACGAACTGATCCTCCAATCACTTGGCTCCACAGACGACAGCTATATTGATTATTCGATCGGCATTAATGCTGAGTCAGAAAGTGGTCTCTTCATGGGGCTGTCGCTGGTTGGTACTGACATTGAGTCGCCGAATGCCTTCGGGCCAGGAGACGATTTTGAGGATGAAATGAAAGTCATCGTCAGCGGCGGATTCGCGTTCGACATCTAATCGACGCGCAGACGACTGCAAGTAGAAAAGGGCCGCTTTCGCGGCCCTTTTCGTTTGTGAGGGGCGGCGCGCTCGCGTGTTCTGATCACCGGCCCAGGCTGATATGCTCTGGTCCCGTCGCAGGTCCTTCGCGATGAATTGCACGTCTAGGGAAGTGGACTGAATGAAACTGAAATCGACAATGGTCGCGGCGCTGTCCGTCGCTGGAATAGGCGCGGCGCTGCCCGCACAGGCCGAGCTGGATGCGAGCATCGGCGTGGCCTCCGAGTACGTGTTCCGTGGTCTGGCGTCGGGTTCTCCGCAGGTGTGGGGCGGGCTGGATTACAGCCATCGATCCGGCGCCTACGGGGGCGTTTGGGTCTCGAACACCAGCGCATTTGGTCTGGATTCCGACGGTGATGGACAGGTCGATTCCGTGGCTGATGGTAACGAGGAAGTCGACTTCTATGCGGGCTGGGGCAACGGTCTGGTCGACCTCGGGGCGATTTACTACGCCTACCCGTCACAGCCCAGCCAGGGCGGATCCAGCATCACCGAAATCTACGCGGGCACGGCCATCGGGCCGTTCACAGGTTATCTCTGGTACGCCCCCGCTGGCGTCGATGGGCCGGACGATGACGAGTATCTCTATGTCGACCTCAATGTCGACACACCGCTGACGGACAGCACGTCGCTGGGCTGGCATGTTGGCTATGTGGAGCCTCTTGGCGATGCCTACGAAGTTCGGGCTTCGTTACCAGAGAGCGACCCAAATTTTGTCAAGAATGCTGACGATGGTCGCTTCGACTTTGGCGTTTCTCTCAATATCCAAGACTACTTTCTAGCGCTCACTTATCTGGAAGGTTCCGGTGGGGGTTTCTCCACCATCGTGGGGTATAGCTGGGCGTTGCCGGTCGAGTAATTCACACTGGCGAATGTGGTCCCGGTTCGAACAAGCCCGCAGTTGCGGGCTTTTTCATGCCTGCAAGAAAGTGGTGCAGGCGAGGCGCACCGCCATGGTGCGGTGGTTGCAAATCTCAGGTATTAAGCTGATTTCTGTAGCTCAATGCTTCAGTCAGGTGCGTTTTGCTGAGGCGGTCCTCGCCCGAAAGGTCTGCAATGGTGCGAGCCACCCGGAGTGTGCGGTGCAGGCCGCGCGCCGAGAGTTTGAGACGTTCGGCGGCCGTGATCAGAAAATCGCGGTCGGCATCGGAGAGCCGGGTGTGCGCGTCCAGCGCGGTTGCCACCAGCTGTGCATTGGCGCAGCCCTGCCGCGTCCACGCCGTTGCGCGTGCCTGTTCGACGCGCCGACGCACCTTGGCACTCGGTTCACCCGTCTCGTGCTGCGTGGCCAGCTCACGTATCGGTGCACGGTGGACATGAATCTGCATATCGATGCGGTCCAGTAGCGGCCCGGACAGGCGCCCGCGATACCGTGAAACCTGGTCGGGCGTACAGCGGCAGGCCTGCTCCGGGTCGCCCGCATAGCCACAGGGGCAGGGATTCATGGCGGCCACGAGCTGAAAGTCAGCCGGGTAGGTGGTTTGTTGCGCGGCTCGGGAGATGACGACATGTCCGGACTCCAGCGGCTCGCGCAAGGCTTCCAGCACGACCCGCTGAAACTCGGGCAGTTCATCCAGAAACAACACCCCCTGGTGGGCGAGCGTGATCTCCCCCGGCCGTGGCGGGGCGCCCCCGCCCACCAGGGCGGGCGCCGAGGCGGTGTGATGCGGTGCCCGGAAGGGGCGTTGCCCCCAATGCCGGGGGTCAAAACCGTCGCGCCCAATGCTTTGAACCTGGGCGCAATCCAGGGCCGCGGCTTCGGACAGCGGCGGCAGGATGCCCGGCAGTCGACTGGCCAACATGGACTTGCCGCTGCCCGGTGGCCCGATCATCAGCAGGCTGTGTCCCCCCGCGGCGGCGATCTCCAGCGCGCGACGGCCCTGATGTTGACCCAGCACATCCTGTAGGTCGGGCATGGGCTGGACGGCGGTCGACTGTGCTGGCGGGGTGGCCGACTGAAGGTCGGTTTGTCCAGCCAGCCAGCCGCAGACTTCGAGCAAATGGCCGGCGGCACGGACGACCGTCTGCCCTGCCAGCGCGGCTTCTGCGGCGTTGTCTTGCGGCAGGATGAGCGTCTTGCCGGCTCGGCCCGCATGTACGCTGGATGGCAGGGCGCCGCGGATGGGGCGCAGTTCGGCCGACAGCGACAGTTCACCCAGTAATTCGCAGTCGCCGAGGCGCGCGTCATCAATTTGGCCACTGGCGGCCAGGATGCCGATGGCGATGGCCAGGTCGAATCGCCCGCCCTCTTTGGGCAGGTCGGCCGGAGCGAGATTGACCGTGATCCGGCTAGGGGGCATCTGGAACCCCGCGTTGACCAGGGCCGCGCGGACCCGGTCCTTGGATTCACGGACCGCCGCTTCGGGCAGTCCCACAATCGTCATGCCGGGCAGGCCGCCAGCGACATGGACTTCCACCGCCACAGCGGTGGCTTCCAGCCCGTTCTGGGCTCGGGATGCGACGGTGGCCAGCCCCACGCGTGAGTTAGCGGCTAGCCGCGCTGGCGCTGCTGGGCCTCAAGTTCCTCGACGCGCGACTCCAGGCTCTTGAGTCGTGCACTGGTGCGCGATAGCAGCGCTGCCTGGGCTTCGAACTGGTCACGGCTGACCAGATCCAGGCGTTCCAGCTGGTTTTGCAGGATTGCCCTGAAGTTGTCGGCCAACTCGTTACGTAGGCTTTTGAGCCCTGGGGGCAGGGTCATGGCCAAGCGCTGGGCGATTTCGTCGATTTGTCGGGTATCCAACGGGGGCATCCGATGTGGGATTCAGACCGACAGTCTACCCAACCCACGTGATGGCGCGTGTCTTCCGGGGTGAGGCAGAGGGGTGGCACGCCCGTTGCGTTCACCGTCCGTGCTGTTCAGAGCCGGCGGGATGACGGCTCTACCACCACATGAAAGGAGCAGTCATAACCATGAAATTACTCGTAGCAGTCATCAAGCCCTTCAAGCTCGACGAAGTGCGCGAGTCTCTTTCCGAAGTCGGGGTCCAGGGCATCACGGTCACGGAAGTAAAGGGATTCGGTCGGCAGAAGGGACACACGGAGTTGTATCGCGGCGCTGAATACGTCGTGGATTTCCTGCCCAAGGTGAAGATCGAGGTCGCCGTCGACGACGACCAGCTCGATCCAGCCATCGAGGCGATCAGCAAGTCCGCCCACACCGGCAAGATCGGCGACGGCAAGATCTTCGTCGTCCCGCTGGAACAGGCCATTCGTATCCGAACTGGCGAAACGGGCAAGGACGCACTCTGATCGATCGCGATCAGGCTGTCTTTATTCAACCCTGAGCACAGGACTGAATCATGCAAAACGAAATTTTTGAGCTTCAATACGCGATCGACACGTTCTACTTTTTGATCTGTGGTGCGTTCGTGATGTGGATGGCCGCCGGCTTTGCCATGCTGGAATCCGGCCTCGTCCGCGCCAAGAACACCACGGAAATCCTGACGAAGAACGTCTCGCTCTACGCCATCGCCTCCATCATGTACCTGGTCTGCGGTTACCAGATCATGTACGACGGCGGTTTCTTCCTCTCCGGTGTGACCACGGTTGCCGGCATGGATGAAGAGGCCATCGCAGGCATTCTCGCCGCCTCCAACGAAGCCGGCTTCGGCGACATGGGCGAGTACGCAGGCGCTTCGGACTTCTTCTTCCAGGTGGTGTTCGTGGCCACGGCCATGTCCATCGTCTCCGGTGCCGTTGCCGAGCGCATGAAGCTCTGGGCCTTCCTGGCCTTTGCCGTCGTCATGACGGGCTTCATCTACCCGATGGAAGGCTCCTGGACCTGGAATGGCGATGCCGTTTTCGGTCTGTTCGAACTGAACTACAGCGATTACGCCGGTTCCGGCATCGTGCACATGGCCGGCGCGGCCGCTGCACTGGCTGGCGTGCTGCTGCTGGGCCCCCGCAAGGGCAAGTACGGCGCAGACGGCAAGGCCAAGGCCATCCCGGGGGCCAACCTGCCGCTGGCGACGCTGGGCACGTTCATCCTGTGGATGGGCTGGTTCGGCTTCAACGGTGGTTCCACGCTGAAGCTGGGCGGTATCGCCGTGGCCAACGAAGTCGCTAACGTGTTCCTGAACACCAACGCGGCTGCGGCCGGTGGTCTGGTCGCGGCATTGCTGGTCGCCAAGATCCTGTTCGGTAAGGCTGACCTGACGATGGCCCTGAACGGCGCGCTGGCCGGGCTGGTGGCCATTACGGCCGATCCGGCATCGCCGTCGCCGCTGATGTCCACCATCGTCGGTGCCCTGGGTGGCGTCATCGTGGTGTTCTCCATCATCGGTCTGGACAAGCTGAAGATCGACGATCCGGTCGGTGCCATCTCCGTGCACGGCGTGGTTGGCCTGTTCGGTGTCATGGCGGTCTGTGTGACCGGTGGCGCCAGCGTCGTCGGTCAGCTGGTCGGCGCGGCGGTCATCTTCTTCTGGGTGTTCCTCACCAGCCTCATCGTCTGGGGCATCCTCAAGGCCGTCATGGGTCTACGGGTTTCCGAGGAAGAAGAAGCCGAAGGTGTGGATATCTCCGAATGCGGCATGGAGGCCTATCCGGAGTTCGCGCCCTCAGGCAAGTAATCGGCTAAGAGTTCCCGGCTACGCCCGGGGCTCGAGGCTTACAAGGGCGGACCCTCCGGGGTCCGCCTTTTTTTGTGGGAAGCTGCGGCCACGGCTTGAAGCGCCGGTGGCAACGGTCCCAATCTTGCTCCCGTTAACGGAATATTCACTGGCGCTCGGTGTCAGCGGCACCGGGAACCGATCTTGGTCTGTGGGTCTCTGTACCCACTTGGGGAGTCATAATGCGTAAGTCTTTTCTGGCAGGCAGTCTGCCAGCGTTGTTGTTGTGTCTTTCACCGGCGGTGTCAGCATTCGACACCAGCCCGGCCACGGCCGAACTCACGGCGTCCAATCCGCGGGTCGAGTTTGCCGGCGGCGACATGTTGCTTTCGAATCCGCTGGGCGCATGCCCCGGCGCCAACTTGGCCGAGTGCGACCGCTTGACCCTGACGGTGGATGTACCGGCTGGGTTCACAGAGCAGTTCCCCGGGTCCACGGTTGAGATCAGTCTCGAGTCCACAAGCGACTACGATTTCGTTGTGCGCGAGGACGCGTCCGGTGCCACGGTGACCTCGGCGGTGACGACGAGCAACCCCGAAACGGCCTCGTTCCTCGTGCAGGACGGGCTCACCAGCTACACCGTTGATTTCAATCTGTATCTCGGCGTACCGGCTGGATTCGGCGGCGCCGTCGAGCTGGTTGTGCGGGAGCCATCGGGCAATGGAGATGGGGGAGGATCGGAGGTGGAGCCGGGCGACGCCTACGATCTCGTGCCGTCCGTTCCGGCTCAGCCTCGGGTTGTTGTTGCGGTGATCGACTCGGCAATCAACCCGTACCACGATGGTTACTACCAGCAGCCATCGACGGTGACCAAGGAGGTGCTGGCCGAGCTCGGTGTCAGTCCAGAGAACGTCGTGGCCTTGACCCGCACCGGTGACTTCGCCGCGGATCTGGCTGCCGATGCCGCCTTCTGGAGCGCTGTCGAGCCGAACACGCCCTATCACTTTGTCGGCACGAACATCATCGCCACTTCATACGCAGGTGCAGGCATCAATCCGCTGCTTCCTGAATCCAGTAAGAGCTCGCATGGCGTGGGCACCAGCTCCTCCGTGCTGGCGGGTAATCCTGAAGCCATCATTTATTTCGTGGAGTCGGAGGGCGCCCTGGGTAGTGAGGAATCGCATCGCGCGGCATTCCTTCATCCGGCGGTCGATATCGTCTCGACGAGCTACGGCGTCTCGATTCCCGGCACGGGCTTCCAGCTGCCGGAGAATCGCGCTTTCGAGCACACCTACGAGTCGGTTGTGGGCAAAGGCAAGCTGCACTTCAGCTCAGCCGGTAACAACGTCGGCTTCTCCAATCTTCGAGCGGGAGCCGGACCCTGGTGGTCGATCGGCGTGTCGGGTATCGAGGAAGATCCCGAGGCAGAGCCGGGCAGCGAATCCGATCAGTTGCTCTCGGGCATTCTTCCCGATTTCGTCTCGGACTACACGCAGGCCTTGCCTTACTGCATGAACTGCGAAACCGAAATCAACTCCAGCGTTCCCGGCACGAGTTTCTCGACGCCACTGGCCGCAGGGGTCACCTCCGCCGTCCTGCTCGAAGCACGCAAGCGTCTCGGGCACAGTGGCGGGATTGTCGACTCCGGGGAGGGTGCGATGGCCATGGTCGACGCCAATGGGGTGACCATGAACAACTGGTTTATCCGGCGCGCCATGGAGCAGGCGGCTTACATCCCGTCCGGTGGAGATTTCGGCGTGGTCGGCTCGCTAACGGACCCCTTATCGACATCGACGCCGATCAATCCGCTTGCGCCGTGGTTGCAGATTGCCTGGGGTGAACTCTCGGCTGTTCCAGCCAAAGGCGTGGTGGATTCCGCACTGGCTCACCTGGGTTTCCAGGGCGAGGATCGTGTCAAGGATCTGGGGTTCTGCGAGTTCCAGACGGAACTGCTGTTGCAGCGTCAGACGTACTGGAACGATATCGCGCCTCAGCTTCCCACCGTGACAGGCGGTGAGCTCACGGGGCAGACGCCAGAAGAAGATCCGTTCATCTACTGCGACTCCATGGTGCCGACGCATCCGGAATCCAATGATCCGGGTGGCTCGGGGCAGATCGGTAGCGGGGACAACGCTGCGCCGGTGGCGGTGCTGACCGGGCCCACGGTGGCGGAGATCAACGAAGAGGTCGTTTTCACGGCAGCAGAATCTACGGATGCCGATGGCGATTCGTTGCAGTACGGTTTCGATCTGGGTGATGGCACCGTCACGCCGCCTTCCTCCGATGCAACTGTTTTGCATCGGTACCAGGAGGCTGGTGATTACCTGGTGACGGTGACTGTTACCGATCCTGAAGGTTCGATGGATACCGCGAGCCACAGCATCACCGTGACCGGCGGTGAAACCGGTGGGAACGAGCCCGGACCGGGTTCCAGTATCAGTGCCTCGCTGCGCGTCAACGATCAGTCGGAGCGAGTCGAGGCCCAGGCCCCTGCGACGCTAACTTTCGACGCCTCGGATTCGGCCTATGCAGACGCGGAGGGCAATGCGTTCACCTACCAGTTCGTGTTTGGTGATGAGGCCTCTTCCGAAGAGTATTCGGCGCCGACCACCGAGGCCGTGGTCACGCATGAGTATGAGGCGGCCGGCACATACACCGCTTACGTTATCGTCGTCGATGAATTCGGTAACTCCGCTGAGTCGAATGAAGTGATGATCGAGACCACGATTCTGATCACGGTGGGCGGCGACAACGGCACGGTGGCGCAGCTGACGGTCGACGAGACTTCGGGGCCGGCGCCGCTGCAGGTGGTCTTCGACGGCTCGCAGTCGTTTACCAGCGAAGGGGAAACCATCACCGAGTACTGCTTCGACTTCGATGACGGTGAGGCCCCGCAGTGTGGGACCGAAGACACGGCCACCTACGTGTACACCCGACCGGGCAGCTACGAGCCCAGCCTGATGGTCACGGCCAGTGACGAATCCACCGCGACGGCCAAGGCGACGGTGAGCGTGGGCGGGACGGGCAGCAACCCCGGTACGCCCAGCCAGCCGGCGGCTTCCACGGGTGGCGGCTCAGGTGCCCTGGGCGGTTTGTTGCTGCTGCCGCTG